>JAITNR010000228.1 GCA_031290375.1 Prevotellaceae bacterium
TTAAGGCGAAGACTCGCTTTCCCCGCTTGCGCGGGTAAGGGATGTTATGCCCTGTAGCAAGAATTTGATACAATTGTGGGCTTGTATTGGGGATAGTGGATTGAATTTATAGAAGAATATTTTGCGGGTTTGAATGTCGCGCAAAAACACCTTTGGCAACATCGCTGTTTTTCCGTTCAAAATTTATTTCCAAAAGAAACTCGAAATTTTTGCCAAATTCCCTTACTGAAGACGACTTGCCGACTTGTCTTGCCCCGCGCAGTAAAAGCGGTTTGCGAATAGAAGAGGTTTTCCATTCTTCCAAATACCTGTCTATGTTGCGTTTAATGTATGTCATTTGTGCTGTGTCATTAAAATTTTCGGCAAAGGTAATGAAACTTTTTCAAAAAGTCAGACCAATAAACAGCATTTTTTTGAAAAAAATCAGACCAATAAGTGAGTGTTTTTTGAAAAAAGTCAGACCGAAAGTTATTCGCTTATTTCAGCAAGCCCAAAGAATCAATATCGTGGGCAAGTTTGGCAGAGAAATACTCCGCACCTTTTTTATTCAAATGAGATGCATCACTGAAATAAATTGTATCTTTACAAATGGCATCATTTGAGAAGTCGAAATAAAAAACATTATCATATCTATTTATCAGATATTCTGCCTCCGAGTACATCATTTTCAACCTTGTAATGTCTAACATTTTTTGATATTCAATCATAGTCGGTGTTGTAACCAAAACGAGTTTAATATCTCGATTGGCACAAAGATTAACAATATGTTCCAATCTATATGTGTTCAAAGTATCTATTTCCATATTGTTATACAGATCTGAAATATCTTTTGCATCGTTTTGATAGTTATTGTTATCCTTTTTTTCGTGTATTGTATTCCAATGCTTTTTAATTTTTTCTATTCCTCTGGCAAAAAGTTCATAATCTTTCTTGCAAAAAAAATTTCTTCTATAACCATAATAAACTTTGTAATATGTAATCTTGTCATCACTTCCATACGCTTCGGGTGCGATTAATGAATTATAGGAAAGAGGTAATATTAAACATTGCACAGACTTTAAATCGTCAATATATTTTTCCACAATAAATTCATCTATTGCTAAACCTTGTCCTCCTGTTGCCATATTGAAAAGTTTAGCCTTAAAAAAGTCAGGGGAAAGCCTGTTGCCTTCAAGATGTGAATGACCTAATACAAGTATTTCAATATTTTGAGCATTAGATTTCAAATAATCAATTTGATACGAATATGTATTTGGGATTGCTCGGATATAAAGTTCGGTTGCTATAACAAGTGTTATAACCAAAGTCAAAAATACAGATGTTTTTATGATGAAACTTCTCATAATTAGAATTGAAAATAAATGAATGTTTGATTATTAAAGGATAAACTAAAATAATTATATAGAATAACAATAACAAAAATAAAATAGACTATGCGCCGTAACCATTTATTCCATTTCAATCCAAAAGTTTGCAATCCGTGCTGCTTATTCCTCCCCAACCATTCCACAACCAGCATACAAAAGATAAATATTATTAATCTTAATGCCAATTTCTTTTTAACAATAGACAAACTAAACAAAGTCAGTTCTCCCATTCCGCCCAAATACTGCACCGCATCACCTATCGTTTCCGCCCTGAAAAGTACCCAACCCACAACTACCAAACCGAAAGTCAAAAGCATTTGAAACAATTCTTTTACATTGGGCAAAATTCGCCCTTCGGCAACGGTATCCGTGTTTTTACGGTTTTTACCGAGCAAAATCAGCGGCAAAAACAGCACCGCATGAAATGCGCCCCAAGCAATGAAAGTCCAGTTTGCACCGTGCCAAAAGCCTGAAACTAAAAAGATAATGAAAGTGTTGCGCACGACTTTCCATTTCGAGCCGCGACTGCCGCCCAAAGGAATATACAAATAATCGCGAAACCAAGTATTGAGCGAAATGTGCCACCGCCGCCAAAATTCTGCAATGTCGCGACTGAAATACGGAAATTTGAAATTGTTTAAGAATTTGAAACCGAGCAGTTTGCCAATTCCAATTGCCATATCCGAATAGCCCGAAAAATCGCCATAAATTTGAAAAGTAAAGAAAATTGCACCAAGCAAAAGTGTAGAGCCGCTTTGCGTTTGGTACGAGCCAAAAACTTCATTCACATAAGTAGCGCAATTGTCTGCAATAACGACTTTTTTGAAAAGTCCCCAAAGGATTTGCCGCATACCGTCAACGGCTTGTGCGTAATCGAAAGTGCGTTTTTTGTAAATCTGCGGCAATAGATTTGTGGCACGTTCAATCGGTCCCGCCATTGCCAACGGAAAAATACTCACAAAGAGAAAAAATGAAGCAATGTCTTTGGTCGGCTCGAACTTTCGGCGATACACATCAATGGTGTAACTCAGTGTGTGGAAAGTGTAAAAACTGATGCCCACTGGCAAAACGAGGTGTAACAGTCTGATATTCAGTATGTTAGGGGGGGGGGGGTAGAATGTTAAGTAGTTGAGTTACAAAGAAATCGTAATATTTGAAAACGCCCAGAATACCGAAGCATACTACACAACAAAGTGTTAAAATGGTTTTCCGCACCCGTGCATTTTCGTTTTTCATCAATAAAAGTCCCGCGCC
>JAITNR010000232.1 GCA_031290375.1 Prevotellaceae bacterium
TATTATGAGAAAGAAAATCAACTTTTTATTTTTAGCACTCGCCTTTATGGCTTTGAGTGCAGGTGTGGCAAATGCCCAAAATGTAGGCGATGTGTTTAATGACGGCACATTAGTTTATAAAATCACTTCGTTAAGCCCAGCCGAAGTGCAGATAGGAACAGGAAGCGGCAATGGCAACGGACATATCAGCGGCACAAATGCTTCGGGAACGCTTACCATTCCCTCACAAGTAACAGGCGGAACGGGTAACCAAACTTATTCGGTTACTTCAATTGCTAATCATGTTTTTACTTTTTGCAGCGGCTTGACAGGTTCTTTAACCATTCCAAATTCCGTTACTTCGATTGGTACTTCTGCTTTTAATTTTTGCTACGGCTTTACAGGTTCATTAACCATTCCAAATTCCGTTACTAATATTGATGATGGGACTTTTTATTATTGCAGTGGCTTTACAGGTTCTTTAACCATTCCAAATTCGGTTACTTCGATTGGTGAGAATGCTTTTTGTTATTGCAGCGGCTTTACAGGCAGTTTAACTATTGGGAATTCGGTTACAACTATTGGATTTCGGGCTTTTTATATGTGCAGCGGCTTGACAGGTTCATTAACTATTGGAAATTCCGTTACTTCGATTGGTGAGGGGGCTTTTTATTACTCGCGCAGTGGCTTTACATCAGTAACTTCTCTTGCTGTAAATCCTCCAACACTCGGTACTTATGCGTTTTATGGTGTTCCAACAGGGATTCCTGTTTCTGTTCCTTGTGATGCTGTTGAGGCTTATCAGGCGGCTGAGGGTTGGAGTGATTTTACCAACTATACTAATTGCCTTTCAAAAATTAATGATGTAAAAGACAACAGCAGTATAAGCATCTATCCCAATCCCGCAACAGACAAAGCAACAGTCAGGATAGACGGCTTAACAACCTCAGCCAAAGTAACTGTAATTGACCTCAGCGGCAGGCTGATAGAAACCCGCACTATCAGTGCCGGCAGCACCGAAACAGAAATCAATGTTTCCGCATACGCAAGCGGCGTTTATCTTGTGCGTATTGTTTCGGACAATGTCAATAAGGTAGAGAAATTGACAGTAAAATAATACTTTATCCTCTTTGAAAGAAGGAAGGTACAAAAGGAAATCGGACAATCTCTGAATGAGGTTGTCCGATATTCGTTGTTGGTTTTAATGAATATCCGTATAACGTCCTGATAGTATTCGTCATTGCGGGCTTGACCCGCAATGACGACACTTTTGTTGCTTTAGGTCGTAATGCGGACAGTCATTTATTATTCATTAACTGCTTTCTGCACATCTAAAACTTTGCATTTCGCATATCGCCTGTATTTTTGAGAGCTTTGTGCATTTCAAAGCAGGTTTCTATGTTCATTGGCGTATGTGCTAATGGTGCGTAAGCAATATATGTTCTTAACATATCTTTGTATTCGGGGGCAACGCAGTTTTCGATTATCTCATTTGCCCTCTGTATCGGCGATTTGCCTCTGAGGTCAGCTATTCCGTGCTCGGTAATCAAAATCTTGACCGAATGTTCGGAGTGGTCGGTGTGAGCTACCTGAGGCACAATGGCACTGATTGCACCGCCTTTTGCGGTAGATGGCGTTGTAAAAATTGAGATATAGGCAGAGCGTGTAAAATCGCCCGAACCGCCTATGCCGTTCATCATCTTTGTGCCAAGTACGTGAGTAGAATTGATATTGCCGAAAATATCGGCTTCAAGTGCCGTGTTAATAGTGATTAATCCGAGTCGGCGAGCGATTTCCGGGTTATTTGAAATCTCCTGAGGACGAAGCACTATTCTTTGTTTGAAAAAGTCCAAATCGGCATAAACCTCTTCAAGTTTTTCGTTGGAAACGGTCAAGGAACAACCACTTGCAAACTTCACTCTGCCGCTTTTCATTAAACCAACCACAGAGTCCTGAATAACTTCGGTGTACATCTCAAAATTCGGAATATCCTGATTGTTTCCCAAAGCCGCCAAAACGGCATTTGCAATATTGCCAACACCCGACTGTATCGGTAAAAATGATGAAGGAATCCGTCCTGTTTTTATTTCGCTTGCTAAAAAATTAGCTACATTTTGTCCTATCTTTTCGGTAACCTCATCAAGTGGCGTAAAGGCACCGACCTCATTGGGAAGATTTGTATGAACTACTCCGATAATTTTTTTTGGGTCAACTTTTACATAAGGTACGCCTATTCTGTCAGAAACCTTGAATACAGGCAATACATCTCTTACAGGCGGGTCTTTCGGCTCGTAAATATCATGCATTCCCCTCAAAGCCTTAGGGTGAGCTGCATTGAGTTCTACGATGATATAATCAGCTAAACAACAGAAAGTAGGCAAGTTACCAACACCTGAGGTGGGTACGATTTCGCCATCATCGGTCAGGTCGCAAGCTTCAACAATGCAGAATTTTGGTTTTTGCATAAATCCGTAACGCAACTCTTGCGCAAGAACCGAAAGGTGCATATCAAAATATGCTGCTTCACCGCTGTTCAACGCCTCGCGTGAGGCTTTGGTCGATTGATACGGTGTACGGAAAAGAATAGCCTTCGCCTTTGCCAGTGCTCCGTCAAGTGAATCTCCGGAAGAAGCACCTGTGTACATACCTATTTTAAACTCTTTACCCTGTACGTGAAATGCTTCCGCTCTTTGTGCTACTGCTGTCGGCACTGCCTTTGGGCAGCCTGCTGCGGTAAAACCGCTAAAACTTACAGCATCGCCGTTGTTGATAAATTCAGCAGCTTGTTCTGCAGTTAAAACTTTGTAATTCATACCATTATTTATTTTATTTTAATTTTATTTTCCGAGTGCAAAAGTACTAATAATTTTTCATTGAAAAACACAATTCGTCCTGATTCTAAAATCTATCTTTTGTTCAAAATCAAATACAAAATGTTGCTATTTCCTCAACTCTGCCACAGCCTTTTGCACGCATTTGTCGGTTTGGTTGTAGTAGGGGAAAAATCCGTTCTCGTCCAGAACGTTGCGGATGATGTAGGCAATAGTCTGTTTTTCAATGAGTTTTTTTGATTTTAACTTTTCGGTCGCTTTGCCAAAAACACTGTGTCTTTCTCCGTAATTTTCGATAGCGGTGAAAAAATTCTTCTCTTCCAGAAACGTTTGCATCTTTTGCCAATCTTTGATTTTATTCAACTCATTTCGATGATTTTCAGTATAATTCAAGGCAAATTTATAAATCAAACCCTTATTGACCAAATCGGAATAGTACTTGCTAAGCTCGGTTGTGTCGTTGGCTATGAAGATGTCGGGCATAATGCCGCCGCCGCCATAAACCTTTCGTCCCGACTTGGTTTTAAACTCCATTTTTTCGTTTTGGTGAATGCTGTCCTCTGAATAAAATTCGCCATGCCTGTAACGATTGAGAATATCCATATCATAATTTTGCGAGTCGCCTCTGCTGTACGGCTTTTGGATACTTCTGCCCGAAGGCGTGTAGTAACGGGCAATGGTAATTCTCAAAGCGGAGCCGTCACCGAGTTCAATTTGCTGTTGCACAAGACCTTTCCCAAAAGAGCGTCTGCCGATAATCGTACCTCTGTCGTTATCCTGAATTGCCCCTGCGAAAATCTCGCTTGCCGAACCTGAAAACTCGTCTATCAGTACGGCAAGTTTCATATCCTTAAATGACCCGATGCCGTTTGCAAACGAATCCACCCGCTTCTGATGAGCACCCTCCATATAGACAATCATATCGCCCTGTTTGAGAAACTCGTTTAGCATATTGGTGGCGGCAACCAAGTAACCGCCTGCATTGCCGCGAAGGTCTATTATCAAGGAGTTTGCACCTTGATGACGCAATTTTGCCATTCCTGCAAGAAATTCCTTGTAGGTGGTTTCGCCAAATTTATTAATCGAAATATAACCGACTTTATTGGCAATCATATACGCCACATCAACGCTTTTAACGGACACTTCACCGCGTGTAACGGTGAAAGAAAGCGGAGTCAGATTCTCTTTGCGGATGATACCTAACTTGACTTTCGTGTTTTTATCGCCCCTTAAAGTAGTAAGTACCTTTTCGTTAGTAATTTTTTTGCCGATTAACAAAGAGTCATTTACGAAAATGATTTTATCTCCTGCCAATATGCCCACTTTTTCTGATGGACCGCCTGAGACCACATTTACAACGTAAATAGTGTCATTTTGCAGGTTAAACTGCACTCCGATGCCGTAGAAACTGCCGCTAAGTTCCTCATTTACCATCTGCAAATCCCTTGCAGGAATATAGGAACTGTGCGGGTCTAATTGAGCTATAATTTCAGGAATGACGCTCTCGGTAAGGCTGTCGGAAGAGATAATGTCAACGTATTTGTTATCAATAATGTTGAGAACATCGGAAATTTTGTCCCCATTACCGAGTATAACAGGCTGCGAAGCCGAGTTTTTATTTGTTAATTTTGCAAAAAAAATTCCACTCAAAATACCTGTAGCAAGTGCAACAGCGATGATTGACGGCAAATATATCTTTTTCATTTTTATAATTATGTTTATTTCAAAATTAGATTAAATTTTTTGGCACAGTGGCAACAAATTCTTTTAGATAGAACGGCTCATAATAGGCTGTATCTTCAAATATTCGGTTGTCAAACTTTCTTTTCGACTCCTCTATCATATTGCTGCTCAGCGGATAAATATTTTCAAGGAAAACGGCATTTGGGTGTTGTTTGACAACACCTTTGCATTTATCTACCCCATTGCCGCAAAACACTATTTTTGAAGTATTTAACAGGTCTTCAAAAGAGTTTTCGTAAATGATTTTTGCCTGAGTTTGCTCTATTTTGTTGAGTTCAAAGTCAAACAAAGCGGTATAGACCTCCATTCTGCGAGCATCAATCATTGGGCAAATCATTGTATTGCCCGTCAATTTTTTCTTTGCCTCTGTAGCTATAATCATCAGAGTATCAAGAGCTATTAATGGAATATTCAAAGCAAAACAAATCCCTTTTGCACTTGACACACCTATCCGTAAGCCCGTATAAGAACCAGGACCGCCACTTACGGCAACCGCGGTGGGCAACTTTTGATTTTTACGTGCAAAATCAAAAATCTCCTGCAAAAACTGTGGCAACATAACTGCGTGAGACAAAGGCTGATAACAGTTTTTTTCTACCACAGCCTCAAATCCTTCAAAAAGCGATGCCGAGCACACCTCCGTGGAGGTTTCAATACACAGAACAACAGACATTTATACTTGTACTTGCGATTTCAAATTACTGTGCAAAGGTAGTAAATTTTAATCAATTGTGAATTTAAAATGGCTAAATTTTTTTTGCGCCTTAATGAAGTTAGATTATTCATTTTCATTATTCATTTTTTAGGGAATTTACTGAAAAATTACTACCTTTGCATCAAATTAAAAAAAAATGCTTTCAAAACTTCTTAAACAGAATATCAGTAAAACTCAACTGTTTGGTTTTGCCGTTGCTAACCTTATCGGTATGACAATAGTGTTGATAGCCGTACAGTTATACTGCGACATCAATCCGCTCTTCACGCAAAAGGATACGCTTTTTAAAAGGGATTTTTTTGTTATAACGAAAAAAATCAATGTTTTGAATACGATAAGCAGTAATATTTCTTCTACCTTTTCATCTTCTGAAATAGAGGAACTCAAACACAAAAATTTTATCAAATCAGTAGGTAAATTCACATCATCTCAGTTTGAGGTTTATGGCGGAGTTTCGGCGGCTGGACTTGAGTTTGGCACGGATTTGTTTTTCGAGTCTGTTCCAAACAATTTTATTGACATTCAAAGTGACAGATGGCAATTTTCACAGGACAGCACCCATTTTATCCCGATAATAGTGCCAAAAACTTATCTTGACTTGTACAATTTCGGTTTTGCCCAGTCACGTCAGATGCCTAAACTATCCGAAGGAGTAATCGGAATGGTGCAAATGAACTTGACGTTTGTTGGAATGGGTAGAAGGGAAAAATTTACCGGCGGAATAGTCGGTTTCTCAAACCGTATAAATACAATCCTTGTACCTGAGGAGTTTATGCAATGGGCAAATAACCGTTTTTCTACCAACCCAACCCCTGCACCTGCCCGATTGATACTTGAAATTGACAACATTACAGACCCTGAAATAGCCACTTTTTTCAAAGCACACAGCTATCAGATAGAGGGTGAAAACCAAGCAGTTGGCAGAATGTCCTTTTTCTTGAAAATAGTTGTAGGGATTGCAATTCTTATTGGACTGATTATATGTGTTTTATCTTTTGTAATTCTTATTTTGAGCATTTACCTTATTTTACAAAAAGATATGCAGAAATTGCAGAACTTACGCTTAATCGGTTA
The DNA here is from genome assembly GCA_031290375.1 of Prevotellaceae bacterium. GTDB lineage: Bacteria > Bacteroidota > Bacteroidia > Bacteroidales > Paludibacteraceae > F0058. The sequence continues at coordinate 6,343 of JAITNR010000232.1, forward strand.
TTCAAAATACAGCATATCAATGTTTTATATACTGCTAACAACCATTATCAATGTTGTAATTCTAATTGTTGCCGTAGCGATTGTAATTTTTATTCGCCCGCACTACAACACTGTTCTTTCAGATGTTTTTGGTAGCTCTGTTCAGACTTCACTTTTGCTTATGATTGGCGTTGGAATCGGAATTTTTTTGACAGTTTCATCAATTAATATTTTTATTATCAATAGAAAAATAAAATAATTGAAAGTTTTACTTTTTTTATGACTAAAATGTTTGGTAATATGGAAAATATTGTTAACACACACATGAGCAGGTTCCACACCGCTTATTATGCGCGCGCGCGAAGTATAATAAAAATCAATTAAATACACAAGAAAGTTTAAGAAATTTTTTCCTCAGAAAGTCGGAAGAATTTGTTGCAATCATTTTCGTCATTGCGGGCTTGACCCGCAATCTCCAAATTGAAGAAGGCACTGTGGATTGCTTCGCTCCACTTGCAATGACGCAAGACCCAAGAGCAATGTTACCCCCCATTGTTCTTTATTCATTGTTCATTATTGCGAAAGCAATCCAATATAAAAAAAACTGCTTATCCACAATAAGCAAGTCGGTTTAAAAATCCACAGGATTTTCATATCAATAGAAATGCAGGCTATCCTATTGTCTGAACTCCGTAGGAGTTGAACTCCTACGGAGTTGGTGTGGTGTGGAAGGGCAATTATTTCTATTGATATGTATGTCCTAACGAACAAAAATTAATGTAAGCATAAATCCTACTTGCTTATTGTGGATAAGCAGTATTTTAATATTATTCAAATGAAAACAACAAAAGTTTTATTTATCACGCTGCTTATTACAGCGATGGTGACAATGCCGCAAGGAGCAATGTCGCAGGTTACAATCGGCGCGGACAAAAGCCCCGAAACGTTTTCAGTTCTCGAACTGATTAGCAACGGCACTAACAAAGGTTTGCGTCTGCCGCAACTGACAACGACGCAACGCAATGCCCTTGTTCTCACAGGTAACGACCTTGCACGCGGTCTTACCATCTTCAACTCCACCACTCGCTGCTTGGAATACTGGGCAGGCAATGTTGATGGTTGGAAACAGCAGTGCGGTCCCGGCGGACCTGCTGCTGACCCTCCCGTTCCGCCAGGTCTTCCTGATGCATGTGGCATAACTACAATTGACAACAAAACTTTTGCCTGCAAAGCCGACCTTGCAGCCGAATTGTACCAGTTTTTTTCTCAGCGGGGTTCCCTCAGGGTGAGCAGATGACTAACAGCATTACCTTTGCTTCTGCTCAAACTCCAACCGATGTAACTGTTGCTTATCCTGACTTCGACACTCTATCCCCCAATCCCCATCCCTAAACTGTGTAAAAATGGCACTTTTTGAGTAAAAGTTGTTTTGTAGTGGCTAATTATGCTATATTTCGTGTTTTATGTAAA
>JAITNR010000176.1 GCA_031290375.1 Prevotellaceae bacterium
TGGATACGCATCGCTCTGAAATACAAGGTCGTTCTATTAAACAAACCGTTGATTTATTATAATCAGGATGTGGAACAGGCAAATCGGGCAATCGGTCAAAAATTGCACAAGCCGGAAAACCATATGCTTTTTGCGCTGCAAGAACTTTATAATCAGGAACATTCCAATCCACAACTTAAACAACTTATGGACAATCTTCGTGTTTATGGACTTTTTCCCTACTATTTGAACAAGGGAACACGACAACACGCTGTAAATGAGTTAAATAGAGTAGATTGGGCAAAACAACCGGAAAGCGAATACAAAAAATATTACAAAACACCGATTTTTGTGCATCGTATTAAATTGAAAATAAGAGGAATAGGTGGAAAAATAATAAGAAAAATAATATGCAAAAATTAATAAATAAGGGAAATATTAAGGTTATTTCCGCTTTTGATGTTGAGGAAAAAAAATTGATTGATTTTTACGGCAAAGTATTTGAACCCCGAATGAAATACTTGCCTGAGTGCTGGAAATGGCTTAGTCGCAGCGACTTCTATCAAAACCGTATTCCGCTTGTGATAGAAAATGGTGGTCAGGTTATTGCTCACAACAGTATGATACCGTTTTTTATCAGTCTTGAGGGCGAACTCCACACAGCTGCGTGGTTTATCGACTTTAAGATTTTGGACGAATATCGACAACAGGGACTTGGCAATATTTTAATTGAAGAGAGCGTTAAATTGCCTGATTGCTGCCTTGCTTTTTGCAACGAAAAATCTATCGGAGTAGTAAAAAAAATTGGTTGGATAGAGGGTTTCAATGCTTTTCAGCATTTTAATTTCATATACCCATTCAATCACCCGATGTTTGAAAGAAAACTTCCAGGTTTAGTTCGTAAAATACTGAATATCACTACTTATTCCTTCTTTTTTGTATTTTATACGATAAACTCTTACAGCAAAAATTTATATAAACTTGAAAAATTAACTAACGAAAATTTTGCCGAATTTTATAAAAATTTTAAAAATAAAAGTGAAAATATTGAATGTTTTACAACTCCTGTTAGAGATACAGAGTTTGTCGAGTGGCGAATTTTAAACTCGCCAAATCGAGATAAATATTTTCTGTATGAGTGTGAAAATTTTAGTGCTATTGTACTGATTAACAACAATCACGGCTCTTATATTGATATTCTTTGGGTGTCGGACAACAGCAATAAATTGGAAATCAGAAAGATGGTAGCAACTTTGGGCTTGTATGGGCTGAAAAACAAAATCGCATATATTCGTTTTTACACCTCTAACAGAGAGGTTTCTGATTATTTAAAGAAAAAAAACTTGTCAAAAATTAGACATCTCCGTTTTGCATATTTTGCAAAAGACAAGCAAATTTTTGAAAAAATGAAGAAAACAGCCTTTAATTTTGAATTATTGGATGGTGACTTTGAATACATAAGATAAAAAAATGAAAAGAAACTTAATCATAAATATGCATGTTGTGGATAATCCGCAATGGTTTGAACACACAGTTTTGTGGCTGAAATCTAACTATACAATGGTCAGTTTAAGCGTGTTTGAGGACAAAAAGAATTACTCGAAACGCCAATCACTCTGCCACCTTACTTTTGACGATGGAGATTTGACTTTTTACACCGTTGCCTTTCCTGTTCTCAAAAAGCACAACGTTCCGGTAACGATTTTTGTGTCGCCTGAGAAAATTGTGTCGCACAAAAATTTCTGGTTTCAGGAAATTGAAGGCTACGACACGGTGAAAATGGCTGAAATTGTGTCAAACAACTCCCTTATCCCGTTTGAGATGGCAAAAGAATACGGGATGCACGCCGTATTAAAATGCTTTGAGATTGAAAAAATTAACGAGTTCATAAAAATCTACCAAACTCATACTGACACACCACCAAAGGAATTTAGAAATATGAATTTGGATGAGATTTTGGATGCAAAAAATTCAGGATTGGTTACAATTGGAGCGCATACGCTCAGCCACCCGATTTTGGACAACGAAACAGACGAAAAATGTGAACAGGAAATTGCAGTTTCAATCTTGAAACTCAGTGAATTAATAAACGAAGAAGTTCGCTATTTTGCCTATCCAAATGGTATACCAAATTTAGATTTCGGGGAGCGAGAAAAGGAAATTTTGAGGGAAAACCATATAAAAATTGCCGTTTCCACTGAACCGAATTTTGCAACAAAACGTATAGATGAATTTGCATTTCCTCGCAAAGGTATTACCTACGGCAACATTCGTTTTATAAAATTCAAACTGTTTTTGGGTAAATCTTGGAATTTTGTAAAAAATATCCAAAAATTGTCAGAGAGAAGAAAAAGGGAAATTTTGAGAAAAAAATTGTATCTTTGCTAACGCAATGGAGGTTACAGCAACGGCGGTTGCGTTAATTCCAAAAGTAGATATAAAATACTGATATTTAGTATATTATGAAGTTTTATAACAGAGAAAAAGAAATTAGATTTTGAAAAATTTTGCTTGAAAAAAAATCGATTGAAATAATCAAAAAATATCACGACTATTCCATTGAATATAAGGGACTTTCGTTAGAGGATATGTAATCAAAAGTTAAAATGAAATGAAAATTGCATATTTATTGGGGGCATTGCGACCGGGCGGAACAGAGACACTGTTACTTGACATATTTCGGAATGCAAAAACGGCAGAATATCAGTTTATTGGCATTCATCGCAAGACCGGCGAGCACAAAGAGGCGTTCTACGCAACAGGGCAAAAACTTTACAGGCTTGCACCACGCTTTCCGTTTGATCCAATGTATCTATATCGACTGCGTAAATTGATAATAACCAATAATATAGACATAATACACGCACAGCAAACGCTGGATACTTTTTATGGTTGGCTGGCTACTGTTGGTTTGAAAATCAAGGTGGTGCAGACATTTCACGGGTTCGACTATTTTAAGAAAAAAAGCCCTTTTCTTTCGTTTATGGCAAAGCATACTGACAAAAATTTATTTGTAAGTAATTATCAGAGAAATTATTACACAAAAAAATATAAACTCAACCCAGAGAAACAGCAAACGGTTTATAATGGCATCGCTTTTGAAAAAATTGACAAATGGAAAGAACTAACACCCCTGTTTGAAGACGATTATAAAGGTTTGCTAACAGGGTCTGTGGGAAATTTCACAGATGTACGTTCGCAGATAATAATTTGCCGAACATTAAAACTTATGGCTGAAAAAGGGGTTGATTTTCGTTTTGTTTTTGCAGGTTCGCGTATTGACAGCCAAGCATATTTATACGAAGAGTGCATTGATTTTTGTAAAAAAAACAATCTGCTTAACACAAAAGTTTTTTTTCTTGGCATACGGGACGATGTGCCAAATATTCTCAAACAGTTGGATGTTTTTATTTACAGCACCAACCACGACTCGTTCGGTATCGCCGTAATCGAAGCCATAGCCGCAGGTATTCCCGTTTTTGTGAACGATTGGGAAGTTATGTTGGAAATCACTGAAAATGGCAAATTTGCCACCATTTTTGAAACAAATAATGAAAACGATTTATGTGAAAAATTTTTATTATTTTTGCACGATACAAAAAGCTGTGAAAACCGTGTAACCGAAAATGCTGCAACAATTCGTCAAAAATTTTCCATTAAACAGCATATCAATGAATTGGGAAAACAATATGAACTAATGTTAAATCAAAAATCGTAAATCAAAAACGTTGTGTTAAATTATCTTCCTAAATATATTTCAACCCGTGCCATCGTTGCGTACTTTGTTGCGCTGGTATTGTGTTCGTTCGTATTTTTGGGCAAATCGCTTGACTTTTTTTTTATGTTCACAGGAGCATTGTCTGTTACATCATTTTTTTATTTGAGCAATACACTTACTATTCAGTGGCAAACCATAAGAATCAAGACTTTTACTCAAAAAATATTTATTATTGGATTTATTGTCAGAGTTTGCTGGGTAGTTTTCAGTTATTTCTACTATATAAAAAATACAGGACAGCCTTTTGAATTTATGGCGGCAGACTCGATGGGATACCACGGTGGCGGAATTAATGTTAAAAATTTGATTCTTACAGGTAGTTTCTCAAACTGGGATATGTTTCAAAAAGGAGCGTACTCCGATAGCGGATTTATGTTGATACTTGGATTGGAATACATTTTTACCGATGATTCCATATTTTGGGCAAGAATAATCAATGCGCTTTTCAGTGCCTACATGAGCGTACTGATTTACAAGATTGCCAAAAACAACTTTGGCGAATCCACAGGCAGAATTGCAGGAATTGCCGCGATGCTTATGCCTAATTTTATCTATTACTGCGGACTTCACGCAAAAGAAACGATAATGATCCTCCTTACCGTATTGTTTATCGAACGCATTGATAACATCTTACGAAATAAAGACTTCAAATTATTGTCTATTGTGCCTGCGATGTTTGTAGGATTGTCTTTGTTTTTATTCCGAACGGTGCTGGGTGTAACGGCATTTATATCAGTGCTAGCAGCTATTCTTCTTGCCTCTTCCAAAAAAACCAAGTGGGGTAACCGATTGGCATTAGGATTTTGTGCTACATTGTTCATTTTTAACATTGTAGGGAGTAAAATTATGTATGAAATTGAGACCGTGTGGGAACAAAAAGGTACTAATCAGCAGATAGGAATGGAAGGGCGAGCACAGAGAAAGGGAGGGAACGTTTTAGCTAAATATGCCACAAAATCAATTTTTATACCACTGATTTTTACTATTCCGTTTCCGACTTTAGTCAATAGCAATCAGCCCAACCAGCAAATAATGAATGGAGCAAATTTTGCCAAAAACATTATGTCTTTCTTCGTAATTTTCGGACTTTTAATGCTTCTTAGAAAAAACAAGTGGCGAGAACATCTATTGATTATCTCGTTTTTACTTGGATATTTAGCAGTGATTGGGCTAAGCAATTTTGCTCATTCCGAGCGGTTTCACATGCCGTCTTTACCCTTTGCCCTGATAATAGCCTCGTGGGGAATTTCGCAATTTACCAACAGACAAAAGACCTGGTTTGACTTTTGGGTAGTATCCATGGTCATAGCTGCCATCGGCTGGAACTACATTAAACTCAAAGGAAGAGGCTTAACTTAAGCAAACCGGTTGCTTAATTCCTAACTTTTATCCTGCCGTCATACATAACCCCTTTCTTTTGGGGACTATTTACCAGAATAGTGCAATAACCGTCATAATATACGTTCAAAACGATGTCGTATTTGCTTGCTTGTTCGGTTTGAACAGCAATTTTTATTTTCCACAGACCCTGTTTTTTTTTCTCTTTCGCATTATATTTTACTATGGGGGCGTTCAGTTTAACGTTGCTCTGAGCTGCTGTTTCATAATTATCGTTTCTGATAAAATAGGGAAAATCAACTTCGATTTTATCGTTTTTTATCTTCAAAAAATGGGTAGAGAAAAGTTCAAGTAAAGACGAATTTTCTCTATAAAGATTAAGAATATCAATGCGATAGTCTTTAGCCGTCAGAATTTCTGAAACCCTGTTTTGATAATCTGAAGTTGTGGTTGATTGAGCAAAAATGTTTCCACAATTGAGCAAAAAAAATGCTACGAATGACAAATAAATTTTCTTCATCTCTAACTTATGAATTTGATTTTTTTGCAAAGTTATAAAAAAATATGAAACTAAATGAAATATTTTGTGTAATTCACGTATCATAGCAAAATCACAGGTTCAGACGTAACTCCGTTCCTCACATCAAAAACAGGCACGGAAATATCTTCTTTTAGCCTGCTTGTCAGAATATCGCTATCCAAGACGTAGCCCTGTGGTGAAGTAGGATTTACGGTTACGGCGATGAGATTTGTCTTTTGCAAAACCTGAACAATTACGCCTAATGCCCGCAGTAAATTAAATTTCTCCTGCGAAAGAAAAATGTTTGTAAAATCCTTTGTAATCAATAATATACCTTTAAGAATATTCTTTTTGTACAAAAAATCAACAAGTTTGTCTGACACTATACCTGCCACAAAAACAGTTTTGGAACGCTTAATTTTCTCAATATCTTCAGCCGAAAGGGTTGAGATATTTAAACCCGATTTTACATCCAAATTGTGTAAAGCGTTGTTTTCGATACACCAGATACCTGTTTCAATTGGGGTTAGCAGTTTGCTCAAACTCTCGTTGACTTTGGGCAGGGCAATCAGTTTGCAGACAAATTTTGTTTTTCTGACAAGCACTTCCATATTGGCGGAAAATGCGGCACCCGTAGCCAAAATAACGGCATCAGTAACGGCAGGCGAGGCAAGCGACCTGCGGAACAAAGCCCCATCCACTACCGTCAAATCCGCACCAAAGGCGGTATTTTTTTCAATAATTTTTCTCAATGTATATGTGTCGGTAGCACCCGAAAGCAGAATTTTACCTTCGTTTTTTGCCTTTGCAGTAATCAGACGTCCCAAAATTGACGTACCATTTGCTACATCAAGCACTTCGGCAGAAAACTGTTTTTGTTTAAAATAATTTTCGGTGGTAACAAAAATCATACCCTCATAAACTGTTATCTCAGGTTTGGAAGTTTGACTAACGGCGTCCGTGCCTTCGCCATCAACACCAATGGAGGTTACGGCAACGGTTCTATCGCTGTTTTTCAACTGCGACAGCACCCAATTTAGAGTTTCGGTTTTGCCTGTATTCTTCTCTGTGCCGATTATTGAGAGGCTTTTATATATTTTATTTACCTCCATAAAAGATAATCCTTAAAAGCTTCATCAAATATGTTTGGCTTGGACACTTTGCCGTTAATTACCGAAACCACCTCGACCACACCCTTTGTACAGAGCGTTTTTTCGGGGAGACGGTAAATATCCTGCTTGAAAAAGTATTTCAGTCCCTCTCTTTCGATAGAAACACGACTAAGAAACGTGTCAGACCCTCTCAGAGAATTTTTGTAGCTAATTTGCACGTTTCTGACAATGGGCAAAATATTTTGTTCGGTCAAATCTATGAGTCTCAGCCCGCACTGCTCCATAAATTCGTGTCTTGTGGTTTCAAAATAATGCAAATAGTTGGCATTATTCACAACGCCCTGCGCATCACACTCGTAATCGCGCACCTTCATCTCTATTTCAAAAAACGGACTCATTGTGTCTTCGATTTTTTTTTCGTTTAACTTCTCTGTTTGTTTGTCTTTTTTAATATCTATCCGGAGTGACTGGTTATAACAAATAAAACAAAGCGCAAAGTTACTATTTTTTATTTGAATGGGATAAAGCCTGCATATTTTGTACAACGCCACAAAGATAACGGGAAGGGAAAGAGCTTTTTTAAAGTTGATACCCCTTTAAAATCGGCAATAATAGAAGATAACTATGATTATGCAATAGAAGTCGTACAGTAGCCGCTTCCAGTGATGACGATTACACTGAAAATATGATTTACGGCAATTACACAGATGATACTGTAACGCTTTTTTAGGATAGGACACAACTTTTCATCCTCACTTTTGACTGTTAAGACGAAAATTTTGTGAAAAAATACTTGTGCAATTCATTTTTTATGTTTACCTTTGCATTCTATTTTAAACTTAAATAGATTTTAATTAACAATTAACCCAACATGTTACTTAACTCGCTATCAGCCATTGGTTATTCACCGAATAAATTTTTTTTAACTTTTTTTATGACTAAAATGTTTGGTAATATGGAAAATATTGTTAAACACACACACACACACACACACACACACACACACACACACACACACACACACATGAGCTCGCCAATACATTCATTTGTTCGCGCGCGCGAAATATAATAAAAAACAATCATTTACGCAAGAAATCCCAACTAATTTTTTTTAGAGAAAGTCGGAGAAAATTCACGGTAACTTCGAACGGAATATCATCTCTTTCGAGGGTTTTTTGTTGCGTTCCGCAATCAAGAATGACTTACAAAGAGGGAATGCGGAATCAATCTGGAATTTTTTCAGATTGGTTCGTTACGACAGCAAAGAGGGAACGGAAACAACCGATTTTCCCCGCAAGAATTTACATGCCCATCGGGATAAATTTCCATACCCATCCGGCAAAATTTGCATGGGCATGGAAAAAAAATTGCATGAGGGAGAAAATTTGCTTGCATACCCATCCGCATATACTTATGATAGACAAGAAATACAATTTATGATTTATACTAAAAAATAATGTTCAACAACCAAAGGAAAAACCGGAGGTAAAAAAT
>JAITNR010000215.1 GCA_031290375.1 Prevotellaceae bacterium
ATTTTTTAAGACCAATTTTAGCCGAAAAAATACGATTTTCATTTTAGAAAAGCCCCCAATAAAATATTATGACCTGAAATTCAGCACTTTAAAATATCAATAAAAATCAGACACCATCCAATTTTTAGAAGTGCCCTTAATTTTTTCGATAAAATAACAAGAAATCTTGCTTGCTTAATGGTGGCAAATTTAATTGAAAGTTTAATTCATTTTTTGTACCTTTGCAGTTTGATTAACTCACTAAGCAATAACGCTCCAAACAAATGGAAACCTTTTTAAAATTTTTATCCAAATATTATGCGTTGCTGCTTTTTGTTTTGCTGGAAGCGGTTTCTGCATTAATAATTTTCAACGGCAGTGTTTTTCAAAAAAGTTTCTTTAGCAGGCTTTCAACCGAGACAGCTTCATTCTTTTACTCCAAGACAAACAATATTTTCGACTATTTTCACCTCAGAGATGTAAATGAAAGTCTGTCGGAGCAAAACACTTTTTTGCAACAGAAAATCAAACATCTTGAAAGCCTCATAGAACAGGACAGCATAAAGTCAAATGTGCCTTCGGACACGTTACTTAGGTTCATTCCTGCAAAAATTGTAAGCAAATCGGTAGATAAAATCAACAATTATTTGATAATCGACAAGGGCAAAAAGGACGGTATAAGCGAGGAAATGGGCGTAATCAGCAGTAATGGCGTGGTAGGCGTGGTGCAAAATGTATCTGACAACTTTGCGGTGGTGATTTCTGTTTTGAGTACCAAGTTGAAAATCAGCGGCAAACTTCAAAATTCAAACTACCTTTGCTCTGTTATCTGGAACGGATTTTCTCCTTTCAGCGGTATGGTGTATAACATACCTGAACATATCAAAGCCAAAATAGACGACAAAATAGTTACAAGCGGCTATTCATCAATTTTCCCCGAAAATATGGAAATAGGCACCATCAAAAAAATCACCCTCAACGCTACAACTGCTTGGAACGACTATAAAATACAGTATTCAACCAACTTTATGACAGTGAGTTATGTAAGCGTGGTTGCCTTTTCTCAAAAAGATGAATTATCTCAAATCAAAAAAACTATCAGCGAACAATGAAAGATTTTTTGTTTTATACGTTAATAGCAGTACTTTTAGTACTTTTTCAAATATTTGTGTTCAATCAAATACATCTGTTTGGCTTTGGCTGTATCTTTATTTATGTGCTTTTTATAATTTCCGCACCGCTGTCAATAAAGCCTGCGCCATTGGTGGTTATGGGATTTTTGCTTGGACTGTCAGTTGATATTTTTTCCAACAATTACGGTACCAACGCCGCTGCAACGACGTTGGTCGCCTATATTCGCCCCAGAACAATCAGGCTGTTTTTCAGCAACTCGAAATTGGAGAACAGCGTAAAGTTTTTCAGTGATTTCACTCCCGATTATTATAAATATTTGATAACTATCATTGCAATACATCATTTTACCGTTTTTATGCTGGAGGCATTTACCTTTTCATTGATTTTGCTGGTGCTGCTCAAAACAGCTATCAGCACTGTCTCGACAGCAATTTTTATTTTTTTTATTCAATCATTATTTTTTAAAAAAAAGTAATTAATGCGGGATAAATATAATTACAGAGTTTTGTACATAAAGTTTTGTGTTGGATTAGTGGCTGTGTTGCTGGTCGGGCAATTGATTAATCTTCAATTGATTAAAAACTACAGGCAACAAGCAGATGACAATGCCTTTTTTCGTAAAACTATTTACGCCCCGCGTGGACTGATTTACGATAGAAACGGTAAGTTGCTGGTTTTCAATCAACCTATTTTTGACATAGAAATAACCTTTAAGGTTTGGAATGAATTGCAAAAGAGCGACACTCCAATAGATACAACCCTGTTTTGCAAGACCTTAAATATTTCAAAAGAGTCATTCAAAACGCGACTGATAAATATTAAGGACAAGGCAAAAAACCCCGGTTATTCGTCTTTGATTCCACAGAGAATATTGACACAGTTAGCTCCGTCTGACGCTGCGGTTTTGCAGGAGGTATTGTGGAAATTTCCCGGAGTATTGATTGTTGACCGCACAATGAGGCAATACACTACCCCTAATGCCGCACACGCTTTGGGCTCTATCGGTGAGGTGTCGAAAGAGCGGATAGCCCAGGAACCGAGCATCTATAAGCAGGGTGATTACATCGGCGTTAGCGGAGTGGAGAAGCAATACGAAGGGGAGTTGAGAGGCAAAAATGGAATGGAGATTTTTTTGCGGGACGTTAAGGGGAAAATTCAGAGCAGATACAAAAATGGCATTGAAGATATTAGTCCCGTTGGCGGCAAAACATTGAAATTAACAATTGATATTGCTTTACAGGCTTATGGAGAATCACTGATGGCTAATAAAGTCGGCAGCATTGTTTGTATTGAACCGGCGACAGGCGAAATTCTGGCACTGGTCTCTTCTCCAACTTTCGATCCCTCTTCACTGGTTGGCAGACAACGTTCCAAAAACTATTCAAAGTTGCTAAATGACCCTTTCAAACCACTTTTGGACCGTCCCCTTATGGCTCGATACCCGCCCGGCTCTACTTTCAAAACCGTTAATGCTCTTGTTTTTGAGCACGAGGAAATTGTCAATGTCAATACCCGTTATCCTTGTCATGCAGGCTTTTCTGTGGGCAGCTTTCGCCTGCGTTGTCATATACATTCTTCGCCATTGGATTTACCCAATTCCATCGCAAGTTCCTGCAACGCCTATTATTGCTATGCCCTTAGAACTATGCTTGATAACAAAAAGTACGGCAACATTCGGAATGCTTTTCAGGAATGGGAAAAGGGCATTGTTTCCTTTGGTTTTGGGCACAAACTTGGGGTGGATTTTCCGAACGAAAATCGCGGCTCTATTCCAAATACTGCGGTTTATGACAAAAAATACGGCAAAGGACGCTGGAAGAGCCTGAACGTAGTGTCTATCGCTATCGGACAGGGTGAAATCATATCCACTCCAATTCAGTTAGCCAACCTTGCGGCAACCATTGCCAATCGCGGTTTTTGGATTCGTCCGCACGTACTCAAAGAGATGGAAGGCACGCCTCAGGATACAGCTTACACCAACAAACGCTACACTGTGGTTGAACCCGAATATTTTGATCCTGTAGTTCAGGGAATGCAGTGGGCAGTAAATGGTGGAGGAAGCGGCAGTACGGCAAGAATTGCCAGAATCGATGACATAATAGTTTGTGGCAAAACAGGCACAGCCGAAAATCCGCACGGCAGGGACCACTCGATTTTTATGGCTTTTGCTCCAAAAGACAATCCGAAAATTGCCATTGCTATCGTGGTTGAAAATGCAGGATTTGGAGCTACGTGGGCTGCTCCTATTGTTTCGCTGATGATTGAAAAATACATCAAGGGCGAAATTTCCGAAAAACGCAAATGGATGGAGGAGAATATGAAAAAGGGAAATCTTATGCCTACAAAAGCGTATTAATACCAAAGTGATATATAAAAATTATGATAAAATGAGATTGCGGGTCATATCCTAAAGGGCACAGGCGCCCGCAATGACGTAAATAACTTTGTATAGCGGACTTATTTTGTTTTGGTATAAACGATCTATCTGAAATGTATATTTTTAACGAGTTTTATTCCGTTTTCTTCGTTAAGACGCTGTATCAGGTTTTCTCTTTGCATCAGCAGATTTGAACGGAGCGGGGCAGAACTAACCCTAATATAAAGGACTTGATTTTCGAGTTTGACGTCAGACAGATAGGCGTACAAAGTTTCCCCAAAAACCTTTGGAATGATCTGAAAAATCAGCCTCGATTCCAAATATCTGAAATAAATTTCGTCCCCAAATTCTGTTTTCAAGGAATTAAGTATAATTTTGTTAGAAATAGCTGTTGGTGTTTTGCGTATCATATTTATGGTGTTTTGCAAATTTACATAAAATAATTGATAGTGTTTCACAGTATGCTGTTACACAACCCCAAAATTGATATAAAAGAAAGCCAAATCAAATGCCTTGTTTTTAAACGCCAAGACACTGATGCAACAAGTTTTATCTTTTCTTCGCATTATTCATTATCTTTTTATACATCACTATTTTACAAACTATTATCCCGATAAATGCGCCAAGCAAATCGGCAAGCAAATCATACAAACTTGCAGAGCGATATGGCAAGAAAAACTGTATAATCTCGATAAAGGCACCGAAAAGGGTTGCAGCAAACATTATTATCAAAATTTTGAACATATTAAAAGTGCCCCGACTTACCCTGAATTTATCCCAAAAAATCGCCACCACCAACGTAAAATATATAAGTAGATGAACAATCTTGTCGCAGCAGGCAACTTGTGCAACTTCCAAACCGTTTGTCGGCATTACAAATAAAACAAACGAAATAAAAGCAACAACAATAGAAAACGGGTATCTTTTTATAAAATTGAGCATTTGTATATAAATTATAAAATTAGCCTTTAAAACATGCAAGTAAGTACAGGTAGATTGATAATTTGCTTGTCTGACAAACAAATTTAAAAATATTTTACTTCTTTACTGTAAATTTCCGACAATAAATTATTTGCCAAACGGCTCGCTCCAATTCTGAACAAACCATTATTGAGCCATTCGTTACCTAAAATAGTTTCGACCAGAGTGTAATACTTTGCTGCCTCTTGGGGTGTAGCAATGCCGCCCGCCGCTTTGAAACCGATTTTTTTGCCTGTTTTGTCGCAGTAGTTTTTAATTGTTCGGCAGATGATATAAGCCGCTTCCAACGTAGCCGCAGGCGAAAGTTTGCCCGTTGAAGTCTTTATAAAATCAGCACCCGCAGCAATTGCCACCAACGATGCCTTTTGAATTTGTTCGTCTGTCAGGATACCGCTCTCAATTATTACTTTCAGGTGTGCCTGACGGCAGGCATCTTTGATTTCAGAAATATCGTCAGCCGTCCGCTGCAAATCGTTGCTCAAAAAGGCACTTAAAGTCTGTACAACATCTATTTCGTTTGCCCCGTCTGCGACAGTCAGAGCCACTTCGGCAATTTTAGTCTCTATAAACGACTGGGAAGATGGAAAACCCGCAGACACCGCTGCAATGTTTATCCCGACTTGCAACGACTTTTTTACGGTTTCAACAAAATTTTGATAGACACACACCGCTGCCACATTGTCCATATCCGCAAAGTACTTTGAAAAATCATTGACTTTCCGTATCATTCCAACAATTTTTTCTTCGGTATCTGTCGATTCCAAAGAAGTCAGGTCTATCAGCGAAAAGCATTTTCTATAAACATCTGCATTAATATTTTTTTCAAGATTTTGACTTAAAATCTCATTAACTTTCTCTGCTATATTAACTTGGTCAAAATTAGCATAATGTTCTTCAATAAATTTATTCATTTTTATAAAAATATTCAGGTTTAACAATTTAGCATAAAATTATGATACTAATATTCTCTATGCTTCGAGTCAATCCAAATTGTAACAGGTCCATCATTAACAAGCAACACCTGCATATCAGCACCGAAAACTCCCGTGAATAACTTTTTACCAAGTTTTTCCTCGGCAACACGGCAAAACTGCTCGTAAAGGCCTCTGGATATTTCGGGTTTGGCTGCCCTGATATACGAGGGGCGGTTGCCTTTCGCTGTCAAGGCGTGCAGAGTAAATTGACTGACTGCCAGCAGATCACCGCCCACATCAAGCAGAGACAGATTCATAACTCCATTTGGGTTATCAAATATTCTAAGGCTCAGCATCTTGGATGTCAGATAGTCAATATCGCTGTTTGTGTCGCTCTCCTCAATGCCGACTAACACAAGCAACCCTGTTTCTATGGCAGCGACGAGATTGTTTTCGATTAAAACAGATGCATTTTTAACTCTTTGAATTAATATTCTCATAATGTCGGTTCAAACCCCAATCCGGCAGGCAAGGGTTTCTGCATTTTCTTCGTATGGATTTTCCTTGTGCAAATGTACATAATTTTTCGCTATTTTCCTAATAAGGTCAAAATACATAATTTTAGAATTTTCATAATTCACATATTTAATGCCGCGCAATGTTACTCCATTATTCATTTTCAAAGCATTCCTGACCGGCAAAAGAAATTATATTTCAAAAAAAAACATTATCTTTGCAAAAAAATATTAAATGTTAAGTTATATAACTTTTTTGCCATTTTCGGTTGATGCGGGACTGATTTTGGTTGCGATAGTGATATTGCTGATGATTTCAGCCTTTATGTCAGCCTCAGAAACAGGCTATTTTTCGTTGTCGCCTACCGATATGGGAAAAATCGAAATGCGGGAAGACAAACGCAAAAAATATGCACTGACACTGCTCAACGAACCCGAAAAACTATTGGCGACCATACTGTTGGCAAATAATTTTGTAAACATTGCAGTAACCGTATTGTCAGTGGTTTTTATGGGAAAAATTGTGAATTTTGGCGACTCAGTAGTGATGGCGTTTGCCGTACAAACAGTAATAATCACTTTTGTCATATTGCTTTTTGCCGAAATTATGCCCAAACTGTACGCCTCGCAAAACGCTTTGAAAACAAGCCTGTTTGTAGCCAAACTGCTGACTTTAACTCAAATTATCTTAAACCCTTTCGTCATATTTCTGGTAAAATCAACCAATGCGGTTAATAAAAAAATGGCAAAAAAACACCCGAACAACCTCTCTGTCTACGAGTTGTCCAACGCTCTGGATTTGACCAATGATATCGAACAGGAGGAGGGCATTCTTCGGGGAATTGTCAAATTTGGCAATCTGTCGGTGGACAATGTGATGACTTCCCGATTAGATGTGGTTGCTCTGGGTATCGCAACACCATTTAACGACGTGATCAAAAAGATTGTCGCAACGGGTTATTCCAGAATTCCCGTTTTTGAAAAAACACTCGACAATATAAAAGGAATACTGTATATCAAAGACTTAATTCCACATATCAACAAGACTAACACATTTCGCTGGCAAACACTTGTTCGTCCTGCAACTTTTGTGCCTGAAACTCGCAAAATAGACGACTTATTACTTGATTTTCAAAAATATAAAGTCCACATTGCGATAGTTGTTGATGAATTTGGTGGCACTTTGGGCATTGTTACAATGGAAGATGTAATGGAGGAGATTATTGGCGATATCAGCGATGAATACGATGACGAAGAACGTCTTTACACCAAAATTGATAACAAAACATACGAATTTGAAGCAAAAATTCTTCTGAATGACTTCTTTAAAATAACCGAAATTAACAGAGAATCGTTCGAGGATTTAACGTCAGATGTTGATACGCTTGCAGGCTTGATACTCGAACTTTGGAAGGAGATGCCGCACGTAAGTGAACATATTTCAAAGGGCAACTGCACTTTCACCATTTTGGCGATGGACAAACGCAGAATCAAGCGTGTCAGACTGGAAATAGAGCCATAACTACGGCACAGGGTCATAACCCGAACCACCCCACGGATGACATCGACAGATACGTTTGACAGCAAGCCAACCTCCTTTGAAAATGCCGTGCCTGGCAATCGCCTCAACCGCATACTGAGAGCAACTCGGCGTAAATCTGCAAGACGGCGGAAGCATCGGCGAAACCAGTTTTTGATACACCCTGATTGGAAAAATAAAAATCGTACGTAGAAAAGTTTTCATCATATCCGATCTGCTAAATAACGTTTTTCCGCAGCCCGCAATTTTTCTTGTGTTTCCAAATTCGACAGCAAGTCTAGCTGTGCTTCTCTGTTTTTATCGTCTTTTAATTTTATCATAATAATCATTTTAAAATCACGGTTCAGACGATTACAAAGGTACATTTTTTTTAAAATAAAAAAGTGCCATTCGCAAAACGAACAGCACTTTTTTTATAATATTCAAATTCTACCAGATAACTGCCCGTTTTTCCGGGGACAGGTACATTTTGTCGCTATCTTTGAGTTTGTACGTTTCGGCAAAGGCATTGATGTGCGGCAAAGTGCCATTAACACGCCAACGTCCCAATGAATGCGGGTCTTCCTTGGTAAGACGAACGGTTTCCTCATCTCTTACATTGCCAGCCCAAACCTGCGCGTAGGCTATAAAGAAACGCTCATCTGCCGAAAACCCGTCCATTGTATTCGTGATTTTGCCTTCTTTAATTGCCTTGTGCATCGCTACAAAGGAGATATTTACACCACCGTTGTCGGCAATGTTTTCGCCAAGAGTATAGACACCGTTTGCGTGCGTACCGGGCAATACCTCAATTGCATTGAACCAGTCAACCAAAATTTGTGTTCTCTCCTTGAAATTGGAGTCGTCAGAAGCAATCCACCAATTATTCAAATTGCCGGTCTTATCGTAGTTTCTGCCCTGGTCGTCAAAGCCGTGCGACATCTCGTGCCCAATTACCACGCCAATGGCACCGTAGTTGAATGCGTCATCAACTTTCGGGTCAAAAAAAGGCGGTTGCAGAATGCCTGCAGGAAAACAAATTTCGTTGGTAGTGGGGTTGTAGTAGGCATTAACCGTTTGAGGCGTCATCTGCCATTCGGTCGGGTCCACAGGTTTGCCTATTTTTGAATTGCGGTAGGCAACCTCAAACTTGCTTGCCTCGCCAACATTTTCATAATAAGATTTCGCCTTGTCTATTTTCAAACCGGAAAAATTTCTCCACTTGTCTGGATAGCCAATTTTGACGATAAAGGCATCAAGTTTTTCGTAAGATTTTTGCTTCGTAGTGTCTGCCATCCAAGTATTTTGAGCAATCCTCTCCTTGAGGGCAACTTTAAGGTTATTAACCAAATCAAGCATTCTTTTTTTAGACTCTTCGGGAAAATATTTTTTAACGTACATTTCGCCGACAGGCTCACCAAGAAAACTTTCAACAGTAGAAATCACACGTTTCCAACGGGGTTTGAGTTCTTTTATGCCTGAAAGGGTTTTTCCATAAAACTCAAAATTTGCATTCACAAAATCGCTGCTCAAATACGGTGCAGCACCGACAATAAGGCGACAGGCAAGATAGTTTTTGATGGTGTTAAAATCTGAGGTTGAGATGATAGTATTGAGTTGTTCAATATATTTAACCTGCCCAACGTTGATTGTATCAAGTTTGTTCAAGCCCAAAATTTTGGTATATTGTTCAAAATCTATTACGGGCAGCATCTTTTGCAAATCGGCAAGAGTTTTCAGGTTCTTGGTAATGAACGGGTCGCGCATTGTGTTTTTGTCCATGAATGCTTTTGCAAGTTCGGTTTCAAAGGCAAGAACCTGCTTGGCGGCAACATCTTCCCTGTTCTGTATATTAGCCATATTGTTGTAGCCCGAAAGTTGCATCAGCGTTATTAGATATTTTACATAGGCATCTCTTTGAGGCTGCATTTCAGCGTCCAAGTAATAGTCTCTGTCGCCGATACCAAGCCCATCTTGCCAAACCCAGGCGATACACTGTTTGCTGTTGTCCGGATTTGCTTCATCGGAAAAGCCGAAAAACGGCGTTGAGCCTGTCAGAGCAATCTCGGCAAGGTAGCCTGTAAGTTCGTTGATACCTTTGAGGGCAACAATTTTTTTCAGTTCTTCCTCAATGGGCTTAGCCCCCAGCTGTTCTGCTTTTGTGGAGTCCATACCAAGGTTGTACAGGTCGCCGATTTTTTGCTCGTCTGTATTTGCCTTGTTTGTTTTGGCAGCGATATTGCCAATAAGTGTTTTGAGTTGCTCCCGATTGTTTTCGCGGAGCTGGTCAAATGTTCCGTAACGGGCATATTCATCCTTAATAGGATTTTTTGCCATCCAACCGCCACAAGCATACTGATAAAAATCTTCCGCAGGAAGTACTGTTGTATCAAGATACTCTTTGTTAATGCCTGAAGTAAGTGCTTCAGTAGTTTTTTGCCCGCCACAGGAAGTGGCTAAAAGTGAAGTTCCCATCATAAATACTAAAAGTGATTTTTTCATTTTTTATTACTTTATTATATTAATATTAAGTTAGTTACAAGTTTTTTGTTGATAACTATAATACTCTGCAAAGGTAATCAAATTTTTTCAGTTATGAATTATGAATTACGATTTGTTTTCGTCATTGGCAAAATTTATCCGAAGCAATGTGGAATACATTTTACAGAATTAACACAATTTTTAGGATTTATGCGAATTACGGGTTGAGGTGTCTGTCATTTTCAGCCGTAAGTTTCACTTACGGTTATTAACATTTTGTCCTACGGACAGTATTTTTCAATCCGTAATTCATTTGATTTACAGAACTAAATATGTGAATTATGCGAATTGTGAAATTCTATCTGAAATATGTATTCGATTATTTCCTGCAAAGTCGATTTCAACCGACTTCTTTTCATCAATTGCCGTTTTAACTGACGGAATAAGAAAAAGCACGGATAAAAAAATCCGTGCTAATCTTATTTATTCAGGGTGCGGGTCAAGCCCGCAATGACAGGACACACATTATTTCACAAACTTCAAAACCGTTGCTTTGCCGCCGCCTTGCACAGCAACCAAATACACGCCTTTTGCCAAACTGCTTACTGCAAAGTTAGCCGTTTCGCCTTTGGCGGTCGTTTGTGCAATGATTTTGCCGTTCAAATCCAAAATGCTGATGGTTTCGCCGCCTGCCAAACCCGAAATGCTAACCGTTTCAACAGCAGGGTTGGGGTAGAGCAACAGCGCGTTTGCCGACTGTTCGTTCAATGCGCTTTGCAAATATCTGATTTCCACCACAGCCGCCTGATAGCCATCGGCAACAGTATAAGGTACTATATGGATATTTTCGTAGCGGGTTTGGGTGTTGCTTGCGTTGAAAGTCCATGCAAACGGGTTGTTGGCTACCGGAATGGCATCGCCGTTATCCAAAGTCGCTGTAATGCCGAGCGCGAGCAAAGCCCCTTTCAGTTCGGGCAGCGTAACATTTTGCGCCACAATAATTTGCGCTGCGCTTGCCGAAGTGCTGATGATTTCGGGAACAACAGGATACTGCGGCTCTGTGGCATCAGGCTCGGTTGCGCCTGTCCAAATGGCTACTTGGTAGGTGCTTGCACTATTATTTTGATAGTTATTGTATGTAGTGGCAACAACATAATAATCAACCGCCTCGTCTGCCATAAATTCTATATAAGAATCTACGCCATCACCACCGTCATCATCATGGGCTACTTCGATAAACTCCCCGCCCGCTCCTTTTTTATAGATATACCTTAAATCCGCAAATAAATTAAAAAAAAATTAGCAAAGTGTTGAAAACAAAATGCTTAGAACACTTTGCCGTTTGAAAAATTTCACTTATTTTTGCGATGTGAAAACAAATAATAATAATTTTTCAGATGACAAAAGTACAAAAATCTTCGCAAAAAATCAGCCCTTTGGCAGGAATT
>JAITNR010000234.1 GCA_031290375.1 Prevotellaceae bacterium
AAACTGAATTATCCGCCGATAATTATTCAGAATAAAAGTAAACACACGGAGTATTATCCACTGTTTGTGGCTTACCCTGTAAGTATGAAATTCGACGGCTTTACTTCGCTGTTTGCCTTATTGTTGATGGAAAATCGTTGCATAAACGCTTGACCATGCTCACTGCCCGCCGCATTATTCCACTTTCGCTGTGGGCAGAGCAAAACTCGGTAAAAGGAAATATTGCAGCCAATAAGGCAAAACGGCAAACTATTCCTGCTTTTCGATTGCGTGAAAAGTGGATGATTTCCGAAACTTACCGTGAAAATATTGATGTCTGTGAATTTTTTCACGTAAAATAAATGAATTAGTGCATTGTATTTGTTACTATTCCCAATGAGAAACTGATAACCGAAAGTTTTGTAAGCGTGATGAAAAATTTTACCGTAAACAAAAAAAAACCCAATTTTACCTTTTAACGTAAAATTGAGCATCAATTTTCCAACCAACTTGTAACCGGTTCTTCTGCGGTATGGACGGGACTCGAACCCGCGACCCCCTGCGTG
This sequence comes from Prevotellaceae bacterium, assembly GCA_031290375.1. Lineage (GTDB taxonomy): Bacteria > Bacteroidota > Bacteroidia > Bacteroidales > Paludibacteraceae > F0058. The sequence goes on from JAITNR010000234.1 coordinate 546, forward strand.
ACAGGCAGGTATTCTAACCAGCTGAACTACCACACCATTCATGTTATCAACTGAAAAATTCCGCAACAAAGGTAATACTTTTTTTTTATTTAGCAATGAATTTAAAAATTATTTTTCAAAAAAAACATTATCCATTGATTATTAGCAATTTGTACAGTTATCACATCCGGGTTTTGACGATTTAATCTTCAAAATCCTGTTAATTCCAACTATCAAACAGACAAAAATTATCAAAGCAACAACAGTTTCCTGAAAAAGTTTCGCCGAAATCACATTGTACGCCACAAAACCAATTATCCACGCCAGAGCTATCGTATAAACAGCCACAAACAATGCCCATTTCCAAGACTGAGTCTCCTGCCTGATAGTAGCAATAGTAGCAATACAAGGAAAATATATCAGCACAAACAATATAAGCGAAATAGCAGAAGCAACACTGAAAACTCTACTGCCATCAGAATATTTCTCCCTCAATTTTTTTTGCAGTTCTTCTTTTTTTGCATCTTTTTCCATACCGTTTAACACGTTCAGAGTACTGATGACCATCTCTTTGGCAGCAACGCCGGTGAGCAAGGCAACACTGATTTTCCAGTCAAAACCCAAAGGTTGCATAACAGGCTCAATCGTTTTACCAACAGTTTCAAGATAAGAATCCTGAGTTTCAGATACAGCATTGCCCAATGGAAAATAATTCAAAGCCCAAATTATTGCCGAACCAATTAGAATTACAGAACCAATTTTTTTAATATACTGAGAACCCTTTTCCCACGTTTCACGAGCCATATACTTAATCGAGGGAAAACGATAGACAGGCAATTCCATCACAAAAAGAGTCTCCTCCTTAAAGAAGAAAAATTTCTTGAAAATTTTAGCCAAAACAGCCACAAGCAATATACTGAAAAGATAAATCCCAAACATCACAAGCGTCTGATACAACGGCTCCTCAAAAAGAGTACCAATAAGAAGCGTAAAAATCTGTATTCGCGTCAAACAGGGAATCAGCGAAGATACCATAATCGTAATCATTCGACTGTTCCTGTTTTCGATTGTGCGAGTCGCCATTATAGCAGGAACATTGCAGCCAAACCCCATCATCAAAGGAATAAACGACCGACCATGCAAACCTATTTTGTGCATCAGTTTGTCCATAATAAACACCGCACGAGCCATATAACCCGATGCGTCAAGCAACGTCATACAAAAATAGAGAATTATAATGTTTGGCAAAAACACTATCACACTGCCAACCCCACCGATAATTCCGTCAACAATCAGGTCCCGCAGCATTCCCCCACCCATAACACTGCCAACCAAAACAGAAATCTTGTCAACACCCCACTCAATCCAGTTCATCGGATATTTTCCAAGTGTAAATGTCGCCCCAAACATTAAAAAAATTATCAACAACAAAACAGGATATGCCAAAAATTTGTTAGTAACAATATTATCAATCCTTGAACTTATACTCTTGTTTCTCTTCTCCTTGACAGCAATAAAAGTTTCTTTCAACGCCCCGGCAACAAATCCGTATTTTGCATCAATTATCGCATTAGCAGCGGTGGTTTTCAAGTTCGCCTCAATCAGTTTCTCTTCCTCATCTCTTATTCTTATTATTTTGGAAAAATTACTGTATTTTGCAGCAAAGCCTTCCATCTCTTTGTCATGACTAAGAAGCTGAATAGCAATGTATCGCGGAGTGAATTCGTCATAAGCTCCCTCGTCAACAGAATAGACCGTCTTAAGTTTTTCAATAGCCCTTTCAATGTTTGAGCCGTAATTTATATGAAGATGGCGGACTATCTGATGAAGATGAAAATTATCAGACAAATCAAGGTTATGACTCTTACTGTGCTTGTGTTCAAGGTGAATAAGATGATGATATTTTTCTATCAGTTCATCATCTTCAATAGCTTCAATCAGTTTCCCGTCTTTATCAATGATATCACTGCCTTCATAAAGTTTTATCGCGGTATCAAAAAGTTGATCCAAACCAACGCCTTTGGTACTGACAGTTGGAACAATCGGTATTCCGATTAACTGTTCAAGTACCTCATAATCAATTTTATCTCCTTTACTTTGAAGTTCATCATAAAAATTCAAAGCAACAACAGTTCTTACATTCATGTCAATCAGTTGAGTTGTAAGAAACATGTTTCTTTCCAAATTATTAGCGTCTAAAACATTAATAATAACGTCCGGCTGTTCCTTAACAATATATTCTCTCACCAAACGTTCTTCCGGCGAAAAAGCTGAGATAGAATATGTTCCGGGCAAATCAACTATCGTAAAATTATATCCATTATGAACAAGATTTCCTTTTTTTGTATCAACAGTAACTCCACTGTAATTTCCAACTTTGGCATGTTGACCGGTTACCGTATTGAAAAGAGTCGATTTGCCCGAATTAGGATTTCCAACAAGTGCAATATTGATTTCCTTTCGTTTTTTCAGTGCTACTCTTCTGAAATCCTCTTCCGAAAAAGTGCCGTGAAAATCGTTGTTCAATTCGTCAGCGAGGAATTTTTGCGCTTCATCTGTTTTTATCACGTCAATTTGGGCGGCGACATTGCGGCGAACCGAAACTTCATAGCCCATAATCCTGTACTGAATCGGGTCAAGCAACGGGGCATTCTGTATTACTTCCACCTCTTTTCCTTTGATAAATCCCATTTCAACAATTCTCCTGCGGAAACCGCCGTAGCCGAATACCTTGACGATATAGCCCTTCTCGCCTACTTTTAGTTCTGAAAGTTTCACTTTGTTTGTATTGAATAACTGAATATGATATTGTTTGCAAAGGTATGTTTTTTTTCCCCTTTATTAAATAGCAATTTATAGGTATTTTTGAAAAAATGATAATAGATTTGGAAAAAGATTCGCAGTGAATAGAAGAGGTTTTTGTACATGATAAAAATGTTTTCGGACATGTCCAAAATCTTTTTCTACATGTCCAAAAACAATTCAGAGGATAGAAAAAATATCTGCCAATCATTATTTTTTTTTATTAACTTTGAAGAAATTTAATTTAAACAAAAAAGCAAATGAAAATATCTGAAAATAAACTTGTTACAGCAGAATACAAACTCTACGTGAAAAATTCGGACGGCACTTTGGAACTTATGGAAGAAACAGCAATCGGTAATCCGCTGATTTATATACACGGAACGGGCACAATGATGCCCAAGTTTGAAGAACTTATGACCGGCAAAAAAACAGATGAAGACTTTGAATTTTCTATCGCCTGCCTCGATGCTTACGGCGAATACAGCGATGAAAACGTGATAGAACTGCCTTTGAACGTGTTTACAACAGACGGCTCGCTTGACAGCGAACGTTTTTTTGAGGGAGCTATCGTTCCTTTGGTCGATTCTACGGGACAACGGATTAATGCAGAAGTAGTGGAAATCGGTCAAAACTCTGTTACTGTTGACCTGAATCATCCTTTGGCAGGTGAAGACCTGTTTTTTACGGGTAAAATTCTCGATGTGCACGAGCCTTCACCGGCTGAATTGCAATCGCTGACTTCTTGCAATTGTGGCAGTTGCAATTGCGCAGAAAACGGGTGTGGAAATTGCGGAATTGGTTAATAATTCAAATAAAGTGATACGGGCGTCAAACATAACAAAAAGTTTCAGTTCTTTGCAAGTGCTCAAAGGCGTGGATTTGCAAATTAATGAAAAGGACATAGTTACCATTACCGGAGCAAGTGGGGCAGGTAAAACAACTTTGCTCCAAATTCTTGGCACTTTGGACACTGCCGACAGTGGAACTGTCGAAATTAACGGTCTAAAAACCGACACTTTGAACAGTAATGCTCTTGCAGAATTTAGGAACAAAACTGTCGGCTTTATATTTCAGTTTCATCAGCTTATGCCTGAATTTTCGGCTTTGGAGAATGCCATGATGCCCGCTTTGATAGGTGGAATGGATTTTAAAAAGGCAGAGGCAGAGGCAAAAAAACTTCTTGATTACCTCAAACTCAATCATCGGTACGGTCATCGTCCGAGCGAACTTTCGGGTGGAGAAAAGCAGCGCGTAGCAGTTGCCCGTGCATTGATTAACTACCCCAAAGTGCTGTTTGCAGACGAACCTTCGGGCAGCCTCGACAGTCAAAACAAAGCGGAACTCCATCGACTTTTTCTTGATTTGAGAAACGATTTTAACATTACAATACTCATGGTTACGCACGACAAAGAACTTTCTTCATTTGCCGACAGAAATCTTATTATGGCAGACGGAGTGTTTGTTAATGAATAATGAATAATTATGTTAATTATACATTAATTGGAAAAATTAATTTGAGAAATGAAAAAAACTTTGTTTATTATAACTCTGTTGGCTGTTAGTGTATTGACGGGTAATGCTGGTGGGAAGAATTTTACGGTTGTTTTAGACCCTGGACACGGCGGCAGTGACCCCGGAGCTGTACGTGCGGGCGTTTATGAGTCGGAGATAAACCTTGCCATAGCACTGTTGGTGGGCGAAATGTTAACTTCAAATCACAAGGATATTGACGTGGTTTATACCAGAAAAGATATGGAAAGGACGGACAAAAAACTTACGTCTGTTGATAGAATGAGTATTGCCAATGCTGCAAACGGTGATATTTTTGTGTCAATTCATACTAATTCGGCGTATTCTGAAAAAACAAAAAAAGATGTTCCTTCCTCGTATGGCGTTGAGGTTTACATTCAAACAGTTGAGAATAGTGCTCGCAAAAAGCAGACTTTGCTGCAGAAAGGCTCGGTGATTTCCATTGGCGAACATGATGAGGAAATCAGTCGGAAATATGACCCGTCCATTGCTCAGTTTAACGCTATTTACGAAATAAAACAGGCTCAAATATTGAACCTTAGCAACAATCTTGCCAAATATATAAGCACAGCTATGGGGATGAACAGAAACAACAGAGGTATTTTACAGAAAAGTCTTTATGTTACGTGGCAAACTCCTACACCAAGCGTTTTGATTGAGGTCGGCTACATTACAAACCCCGAAGAGCGTGCCTTTATGACTTCGGAGAACGGACAAAAAATTCTTGCACAGGGCATTTGCAACGGAATTATCGCCTATAAAAACGATTTTGATATGAGCAAAGCACCTCTTGTTGTAACATCTGCGCCCGAACAGCCCCAAAACATTCAATCTGCCGAAGTCAATACCGTTGAGAAGCAGGAGCCTGAAAAGGCGGACAAGTCGGGTGAAATTGTTTTTAAGTGGCAAGTCCTTACATCTTCCACACCGCTGAATGATGGTGATTACCGTTTCAACGGGCTTGAATGTTCTTTTTATAAACAGGGCAATCTCTACAAATATACCTACGGCGAAAGCACTGACTACAAGGAGATTGATGCAATGAGAACCAAAGTAAAAAAACTGTTCCCCGACGCCTTTATCATAACAATGAAAGACGGAAAAAGATTGACGAATTAATGAATAATGAACAATGAATAATTAACGCATTGTTCATTGATTTTTAGTCTTCAATTTCTTCGACTAATATCTCCTGACTTCGACGGTCAAAAATCACAAAGTACTATTACTCAATGACTTGCCAAAACAGCGAGCCACTACACTTTTTAATTTTCGAGTAATTGATAAGGCACTAAACTTCGGTGTTTTTTCATTGCTTGATATATTGTTTGTGTGTCTTTTGACGTTTTGGCAGGCAAAAC
>JAITNR010000017.1 GCA_031290375.1 Prevotellaceae bacterium
TTACATAAAACACGAAATATAGCATAATTAGCCACTACAAAACAACTTTTACTCAAAAAGTGCCATTTTTACACAGTTTGGATATGGGGATTGGGGGATAGAGTGTCGAAGTCAGGAGAAGTGTTTATCATCGGCGGAGCGTCAATCTACAGACAGTCGATGGATTTGTCAGACAGGCTCTGTCTGACAAAAGTTTATAAGGATTTTGAGGGGGACACGTTTTTTCCTGAAATTGACACAAAAAAGTGGCAACTGACCAACAAATCGGAAACTTTTTACGATGAAAAAGCCGATTTAAACTTTTCGTATCTTGTTTATGATAGAATTGTTCAGGCACAAAAAATAAATAACTTGTAATATTTTCAATTTCTGGATTGCTTCGTTCCTCGCAATCCAGCGACATTCCATATCTTATTTATTTTTCATTGCTAAGCGGAGTTGAGTGTTAAATATCCAAACTTCTTTCAGTCATTTGAAAAATGCACCAAAACCTTGCGATACGAACTGAATATCTTTGATTTTGACACAAAACCTACATATTTGCCACTGTTGTCCACAACAGGCAAATTCCACGCCCCAGAGGTCTCAAATATATCCATTACCTTTTCCATTGTGCAATTCTGGTTGATTTTTGCAGGCGGAATTACCATCAGTTTTTTAACGGAAAACCTATTGTAAAGTTCAGGTCTGAACATAATATTTCGCACCTCATCAAGCGTTACTATCCCTAAAAATTGCCCATTTTTTTTATTAACTACAGGATAGATGTTTCTCGAAGATTTTGAAATAACATGAACCAACTCACCCAGAGTCATTTCTGGATAAACTTTTTCCAAATCGGTTTCTATTACGTTTTCCATTTTAAGCAAAATCAAAACACCTTTGTCCTTGTTGTGTGTAAGCAATTCGCCCTTTTTTGCCAAACGCATTGCGTAAATCGAATGTGGCTCAAACAGAATGATTGTCAGATACGAAATCACCGATACAATCATTAAGGGCATAAACAGGTCATAACCGCCCGTGAGCTCGGCTATCAGGAACGTCCCTGTGAGCGGCGCGTGCATCACTCCCGACATCAGTCCTGCCATTCCAGCAAAGGCAAAGTTGTTCAGGGGTGTTTCTATCCCCAAGCCATTGAGAACAAAAGCCACCAAAAAGCCTGTCAGGCAACCCACAAAAAGTGCTGGTGCAAACAGTCCGCCCGTGCCTCCTGCGCCGTTAGTAAGCACAGAAGCAATAATTTTGAGGAATGCAATCATACCGAAAAAGAAGATTATTGCCCAGCTTTCGTCTTTATAATCAAAAATCAATGATTGTGAAAAAAGTGATTCGTGGTTGCCATTCAACAACGCAGTGATTGCGCCGTAACCCTCACCATAAAGCGGTGGAAACAGGAAAATCAGTACTCCCAAAGCAGTGCCACCTACAAGCACCTTTACGTAAAAATTATTGATTTTTTTAAATTTGGTTTCAAACCAATTCATTCCGCGCGTAAAATAAAGCGACATAAAGCCACAGAAAATGCCGAGCAGTATTATAAACGGTATTCTGCCGAGCGAAAACGGCTCAAAGTGTGCAAGTGGAAACATCGCTTGACTGCCGGTTGTCAGGTACGCCACCGCTGCGCCTGTAACAGAGGAAATCAAAAGTGGTGCAATCGAGGTCATAGTCAAATCGAGCATCAGTACTTCAAGCGTAAATGCAACACCCGCAATTGGGGCTTTGAATATACCTGCAATTGCCCCCGAAGCTCCGCAGCCAACGAGCAACATCAGCGTTTTTTGATCTAACTTGAAAAAACGCCCAAGGTTTGAACCGATAGCCGAACCCGTAAGTACAATAGGGGCTTCCGGTCCAACAGAACCACCAAAACCTATAGTAATAGCACTCGCCACAATCGAAGACCAAACGTTGTGCAGTTTGATAATAGCCTTATGCTGTGAAATTGCGTATAAAATCTTTGTAACTCCATGACTGATATCGTCCCTGACGATGTACTTTACAAACAGAGCTGCCAAAAAAATACCTACCATTGGGAACGCTAAATACCAATAGTTCAGGCCTTTATCTGTAAGATTTACTACAAAATACTGAATTTGGTGAATGCATAACCGCATGATGTAGGCAGCCAGTCCCGCTCCGATGCCGACAAGCAGACTGAGGATAATCACTGTTTGATGTTCCTTTATGTGCTTTTCTCGCCACGAAAGCAATGAATCATAGGCATTTTGATAGTTCATTCTTAGAGAATTGAGTGCTAAATATCACTTTTTTCGAGGAGCAAAGTTACAATAATTTTTTTGAATTTTTGGCGGTGTAGGCGCAATAGTAACATATAAAACTAATCCTTTTTTTGAGGGCTATTGTCTTTGAGTAATCTTGCGGTGCACTAAAATCGAAAAGAAAAAAATTAACGCCTGCGTTGGTGCATCACTGTTAATTATTAATCATCTCTTTTTTCATCTTCCATTCCTTATATGCTTTATGGTATTTAGCCTGATATAGCTGATGTTCGGAGTATGTTTGGGAGAAATTATGTTCTCCGTTAAGTTCGGGTTTGGCACACATAAAGAGATAATTGTTTTTGTCGTAGTTCAAAACAGCATCAATGCCTTCTATTGACGGCATTCTGATTGGTCCCGGAGGCAATCCTCCGTAAATGTACGTGTTGTACGGCGAGTCTATTTTCAAGTAGCCATAAAGCACTTGCGTAATGCCGAAATCTCCAAATGCAAACCTTGCCGTCGGGTCTGCCTGCAACCGCATATTTTGTCTTAACCGATTGATATACAGTCCTGCAATAATTGGTTTTTCGTATTTTTTGTTCGTTTCCTCTTCAACAATAGAAGCTAAAACGGACACCTCAACTGGCGTAAGCGGTATTTCAGCCGCCTGTTTGAGTCGCTTTTCAGTCCAAAAAACAGTGTTCGCCGCTTTCATTTTGTCAAAAAGTTCTTCTGAGCTAACAGTCCAGTAAACTTCGTAAGTATTTGGTATAAAGAGCGATATGGCAGTTTGTGGGTTCAAGCCATATTTTTGCAGAAAAACACCGTCATTAAGATGATTGATTATATCCAACGAGTCAATATTGACCTGTTTGGATATTTTTGCGGCTAATTGTTGTTTCAACCTTATATTATTGATTTTCAACTTAACAGGCGTTTGCCTCTGTTTTGTTATATTGTTGAAAAATTTGCCATTTGACAAGCCATCAACGCTGTATGCGCCAATTTTAATGTGCCCGTCTGCCCGAAAAATTTTCGCACAAATTTCAAACGTGAGGCGATTTTTGATAACGCCTTTTTGAAGCATATCCTCCTTTAAATCGGCAAAAGTAGTGTTTTTATCTATGTAAATCAACTCATTGCCTTGTTGAACAGAAAAATTGTCTTTGACAATCACAAAATAACTCAGAACAAAACACGTTAGAACAACAAACAACAATACTATTGCACTTATTTTCAGTAATTTACGTAACTTCATTTTAATAAAATGATTATATATTGACAGTGCAAATTTAACGGTTTTTTTATCATTATATTGTCTGAACTGTGATTCTAGTATGATTCAAATGATTAATATGATTAAGAAACAAATCTATAAATCGTACAAATCAAAATAATCATACTAGAATCACAGTTCAGACAATACTTACGTACTCAGGTCACAACTATTCAACAGAACTGAAGACAACCCGAATACCATAGCGATGGTCGCAGGCGCTCGAGTAGTTGGAGTTACGGTAGGACACTCGGCAGCGGACCGCCTCGCGGGACCAGTCGCCGCCGCGCAAATCACGGGTATCGGTGACTGATCCACCTTTCGGGTCTTTTTCGTTAGGTGCACCGGGAATAGGAAATGAGAAAAAGTTCCAACACCATTCCATCACATTACCGCTCATATCGAATAAGTCAAGAGCATTGGGATCTTTTTGTTTCACAGCCTTTGTGCCGTAAGTAGAAGTGCCGCTACTACTGCTGCCGTTCCCGTTGTACCACGCAACATTGGCAGCAGTATTGTTGCCCGAATAATAAAAATCAGGAGGATTGCCTTTTGCTCTGTTGCTAATTTTTCTTCTTTCGCCTTTTGCACTGCTTCTTCTTTTGCTTTTAATTCTGCTGCCGTAGGTTACCGCACACAACGAATATAAACTGATACTTGAGTATTATTAATTTCTTTTCCGTTACAATTTATATCAACAAGACCACAAAGTGCCCCCATACTCTCACAAAATTTTAGAGTCGGATTTTCTATTTCATCCCTTTCTGTGTCGTATCGTTGTACTGAATAATGTGTTCCAAAACAGTTTTTGCCGTAGATGTCGTCGAATGATTTAGATGCAATGCCTGTTACATATTTTCTATTAGATAAAGCTGCTCTGCTTCCTGATAAAGCTTTTTTAATGCATCTTAATTCCTCTGCTGTCGCGATGCGCCATCCAGATGGACAAATATTGTCAATATCTCTAATGTCATTACAAGCTCTATCTTTCGGTTCAACTTGCAAGCCACAAACATGAGGGTCTTCGTTTAATTTTCGTATTCTTTCTTCTTCTTTTATTCTTTTCTCCTCTGCTAATTTTCTCTGTTCTTCTTCGCGTTGTCTTCTTTCTTCCGCAAGTTTTGCTTGTTCCTGTTCTTGTTTTATTCGTTCTACTTCTTGTTCTGCAACCGTTTTTCCTGTAGTAACCAACCGCACATTCAATAACTTATCTCCATGAGATTCGTAGCCAGAAACCATATAATATTCGTTATCCTGACTGCGTTTCACTACTCCTAATTTGTTGATATTGGCTTTTAGCAATCCCCACTCTTCAGCAGTAGGTAAACGCCAATCATTATAACCATACATCTCTTGTTCGTTTATAGTTGCAATTATTTTGGTAGGAATATCATAATATGCTCCAATATCTTCTGGAAAAACGTGTAAATATCCCAATAGCGTAACAACAGTATTCGATTTTGGCGGTGTATTTGCGTTATCGTTTGGCGTTGCCGTAGTATAACTCATTTTTGCCAACAATCTGCCTGCCAATTTCTTCATCAGTTCTCTGTACGAACTGCCTTTCACCCATGTTTCGCCATCGGTAAACTCCACCGCGCCTGTCTCCGCATTTACTACCCGAACATCAATATTATACTGTCCGGCGACAATGTTCACATCGCCGACCACCATTCGGCTGATATTCAAAATTTGCCCTATCCTTACCATTTGCTGGTTGGTCAGCGACGAATACTGAAATCCTTGTTCGGAGATAACGCGGTCAATTTGCGTTCTTTCAACAAGAATATACTTTGTGGGGTCGTTAAAATACGTGCCGAATATGGCAGAAACACCGTCCACATCGTCTTGTCCCACTCCCACGCCGGCTTTGAAGTCCATCACGGCGATTTTCATTTTGTCTTGTGCATTTGCTGCACCTGCGATAAACATTGCTGCTACAGCAATCATCACTACTTTTTTGATTTTTAGATACATAATGTTTTATTTATTTAAAGTTATACATTTTATTCAGTCAAAATTTTACATAAAAATAGCGTGGGAACAACCTATCTGACAATCAGGTTTCCACGCCTATCCAATCCAACAAGTCGTTCCACGCCGTATTCACGGCGTTTCGCAAACTTATTCTTGATTGGATAACTCAAAAATGAGTTAAATTGTGGAAATTGATTGTCAAGAATAGCAGCAAATCGCTATTTTTATATGTCTTACTTTGTGCTTATTAGCACGTTTTGTTTATATCATATTTTAATATTTTTCGTTTATAATTCGAGTACAAAATTACAACTTTATTTTGAATTACAACTTTTATTTCAGCCATTTCAAATTTTTATTCTCTACCAACGACCGCATTTGCGTAATTGCAACCTTGTTAAGTTGCACAAGTCGCTCGCCCTGCGGTAGTTCTTGCCTGACTAACAATGCGTTAATACTTTCCATATTCGACAGTGCTACAAGTTGTTTCAAAGTAGCATATAACTTAGCGAAAAGCGCAAACAAGTAATCAAAATTGAAGCTCCGAACGAACATCATCCAAAAAGCATTCGACCCACTTTTTATCGCAATCAGCTCCATAAATATTACAACTCAAAGTGCAATTGTCGTTATAGGTCGATGCCGTCAATTGAAAAAACGGGCTGGACTTAATTGAGGCTGTTAAATATACATTCTCTATAAGGGCATCTTTAAAATTTAACAATTCATTATTTACAATTCCAAGGTTAGTGAAAGAAACAACAGGCAGTTTCACTATTTGGGTGTAATGCCGCTTTAAAAAACGAAACGGCAATATATGAACCGCTAAATTCCAAAGCATAACAGATTTAAGAATGTTTTTATTCGATTTATGCTGTTGCATTTGTTCGGAAACCTGCTTTAGCGTATCCGCAAAAAGGTCATTCTCCTGTATGCTTATGTTACACATACAATTAGTAGAAAGATTAGCTATACCATACTTGCCCGATGGAATATATTTTCTTAAATTCATTGTACTCGGCAGCATTATTTTATCTGTGCCGGTTTTAACGCAAAATACTCTGGCAAACGCCGTCATTATCATATCGTTTAAGGTTGCGCCTTTTTCTTTAGCAAAAACTTTTATCTGCGCGAGATTTTCTTTAGAAATAACGCATGTCTCCATAAAAGGAGAGTTAGCGCCCGGTTCAAAAGTAACACCATTCTGCTCTCTTTCGGTTGAAGAGTCATAAGCGTTGTAATTTGAACGGATTATGCCTATTTTTTCCGCTAATGGAATGCCCGCAAAAAGATGCCCGATTCCCCGATGATGATATTCAGGAAGGAATATAGCCTCATTGTTTTTACATTTGGTATATAAATCGCTTAAAAGATATAAATATTCTTTAAATCCTGCGCCGTCACAAACTATATGATTAATAATGATACAGGCTGTATCGCCGTCGGTTTTTTTAATAAGATGAATTTTCAACTGTGGTTCTGTCGTAAAATCTATGTTAGAAGAAAAAAGGCTGATAATTTGCTTATTTGTATCTAAATCAGCTTTTACAACATGAACAATATCATGACCCGTAAAATTTTTTTTTATCCAACGAGGTCGGAATGACACGCCGTCAAAACAAGCGTTAATAAGTGGAACTGCTTCAAGTGATAACGTGACAGCCCGTTTCAATATATTTTCATCAATAGGATTAGAAAAATCAATTCTACACCTGATGAGCGGCTCATAAACAGTTTGGCATAAATATTGCCATATATCGAATATCTCAACTTTATACTTATCAATCATTTCTGACAACTTTAATTTTATTCAGACAAAATTTATCCTATCCACCAATTGCAAAAAGTATTCCGCACTCCAAATTTCCATTTCGGCAGGATTTTTCAGGAATCGAATGCGTAGCATAATTTGAGCTAATTCTTAATTTTTTCCATCAACTTTTCAAAACTATCTACAACATCGTATCGAACTTCGCCGTTGCTAATAGCATCAAAATGTCGTCTCGCACATTCTATTTTTGCATGTTCAACTTCGCGGAGTTGCAAACTGTCCATCGTGCCTTTCGTTTCGGCAACGAAATAAATATGCTTTACTTCGCCTTC
>JAITNR010000068.1 GCA_031290375.1 Prevotellaceae bacterium
TTTAACTTTTCTGTATCTGATAAACATCGAATCAAATTTATTTAATGATTTAACATTGCAAAGGTAATACAATATTTTTGAAAAAACAAATAAATATGATGTTATTTTACATAAAACACGAAATATAGCATAATTAGCCACTACAAAATAACTTTTACTCAAAAAGTGCCATTTTTACACAGTTTGGATATGGGGGATAGAGTGTCGAAGTCAGGATAGCAAATCAGCCGAAAACCTGCTGAACATTATGGAGAAACTGAACAGGCAAGAAGGCATAACCTTTGTTTTCTCCACGCACGACCCGCGAATTATGGCAAAAGCCAAACGGATTGTTACGCTGGAAGACGGGAAAATAGTAAATTAACTTTGAAGTAGCTACCTTTTGGTAATCGGTAACTACTTCTTAGCCTTGATTATTGATTAATTCCTTTTCTAAATTCTCGTGGAGTTTTGCCGAGATTTTTTCTACAGAACGTAGTGAAATGTCCGGCTGACGAAAATCCGAACTCATCTGCTATCTCGACAAGCGGAATACTCGGGTCCGAAAGTTTGGATACGATGTGTTGCAGTCTTTTGTTTTGTAGCCAGGATAACGGATTTTCGTTGAAATTCAATTTAAAAAACCTGTAGAATGAAGGCGCGGAGTGATTGCACAGTTTTGCAAGTGTCTGAACAGAAGACGCATTTTTGTAGTTGAGTAAAACTAAACTTTTGAAGTCAATATTTTTACTGATTATCGGCGAAAAAAGCCTTGCGATTGCCTCTTTTGTGTATAAAAATCGAAAAATGAAGAATAACTCCTGATGCTTTATCTCTTGAAAATGCTTGCAAGCTGCTCCCTGTTTGATGTAAAAACACATCGAAGCAAGGAAGTTATCAAGTATTTCGACCGTATTAAGAATTGTAAATTCGGGGTTATCAACATATTCGGAGAGTTGCTCCATCGAAAGTTTTTCGCACAACTCAACGGGTGTATTAAAGTAATGAACTACGGCATTATAAGGAGTAATAGCCCGCAATTCAAATACATTCGACATCGGCAAAAAGACGATACTCTTCGGTTTTAGAACGTACTCTTTGGATTGGTAATTTAACCTTGCCTCGCCTGAGAGCGAAAAAATCAGGCAATTGTGATTATAGTGTGAAAGGTCAAGACTATCTTTCGCTTTGATGTTACAAATTTTAAAACCTACATTAAAACCTGAGACGTAATAATTGCTGCAAGTTGTGTGTTCTTCGATGTATAAAAGAGACATAAAATTAATGAATAATGAACAGTTAATAATGAATAATTAATAATGGGTAATGAAGTTAATTTATTGTTCATTATTAATTATTCATTAAATAAACCGCTTTGCCTATGCAATCGCTTGGATACGGTATTTGCAAAATATTGCAGATTGTAGGGGCAATATCGGTGATTTTTATATTTGAATTTTGTTTTTGCGTTGAAATGTCTGTGCCGTAAATTATCAAAGGAGCGTAAGAAGGTGATACGGAACTGATTGTGCTTGCCTTATTATCTATATTCACCTCTTGCCAGCCCGAATACAGTATTACCGAAACATCTCCGCTTCGGTTTTGAAAATAACTGTTTTTCAGACGAACCATCACATCGCTTTCATCGCTTGCGGCTCGTCTTATGTCGCTTGCCGCAAAGGCTGCCTGAACGCCTTGCAGGGAGGTAATGAACGTTACAATGTCGTTTTGCATTTTTTCCAAATCCACATTATTTTTCTCTGCAAGTGCGTGATTTAGCATTATTTGTCCTCCATAATAGCTCAGTATCCAGCGTCCCTGTCCATATTTTGACATCAGATATGAGTTCAAAAGAGCCATGGAGCGTTTGCCTTCAAACGTGCCTGTTTCCACCTTGCTTTGCGCTAATGTGTTTTGAGAAAATTTTTCGGTTTGAGTACCTGTTGTTACTACGAGGCAGTTGTTGAAACCAACGTATTGCTCAATGGTTTGAAAAATCATTTTTAAGTCTCTGTCCAAATTCAGATAAATATCCTCTTTTTCGGCACTGTTGAACTCGGCGAAATTTTGCCCAAGCGGTAAAACATTGAAATTGAGACAGAGAATGTCCACAAAGTCGTCTTTCCCTAACCGTTCGTCACGGATAGCACTGATGGAGAGGTCTCTGACAGCTGAATTTGCTGATGGTGTTTTGCGAAAATTTTCCACCAGTTCATTAGTTGATTTTGAGTTGTCGGGCGCATAAAAATAACTGTCTGAGGTCAGATTTAGGGAGGGGTAAATGTAGGTGTGCAGTGCGGCGAGCGGGTTCCATTTTGCTTTTAAGTAATTGCGTATCGTGTTGGCGTTGTTCATAGCGGCAGCCCACGTAGGCATTCGTTTGTAATAGTCGGACGTTGCAATCATTGCGTCCGTATCTATCCAGACTGTAGCATCGGCACTGTGTCCACCTGCTATGATGGCACTTTCGGGCGTCAGTCCTATTGATATAACCTTTGATTTTGGGCTGGTAAATTTGAGAACGTCCGTAAAGGTCAAAGTAGCCAGATTTTTGGGCGAACGTCCTGCGTATGTGCCAATGCCGTGAAACCTTGCATCATCAACAATTGAAACCAAATCATCATCTAAAACCGAAAAAATATTTTTGTTGATAATTCCGTTTTTTGAGGGCGTACTGCCTGTAAAAATTGAAGCGTAGTCGCTGCTACAATCCTTTGAAACATAATCGAACAGCACATTGGAGGAAGTAAAACCTTGACTGATGATGCGTTTGAAGCCACCATTTTCAAATCTGTTCCACAGGGCAGACAAATGAGTCGATTGCAAGCCGTCAACGACTATTACCACCACTAATTTTGGTTTGTTGGCTGGCATAATGCTCTGTGATGCAACATTTATTGCAAAAAACAGAAAAACGATTGTCAAGAGTTTAATCTTCATCACCTGATGTCTTTTTATCTTTTTACAAAAGTATTAAAAAATATTCATAAAAAATACTTTTTCATTTGTTCAAAATCATTTTTGTCAATTCCTCTACGCTATCAACGATGCGGTCAGGATTTTGCTCTTCGAGTTCGGATATAGGACGAAAACCCCATGTAACAGCGACAATCTCTACTTCGGCATTTTTTGCTGTCTGTATATCCACAGCGGTATCGCCAACATAGAGCGTATCTTTTTTGTCGATGTTGGCGATTTTCAGAATATCCTCAACTATTATCGGATCGGGCTTTGTGGGATAACCTTCTCTTTGTCCCATAACTGCTACGAAGTTAATGTCAGGAAAAAAATATTTCACCATCTCCAGTGTTGCAGGGTGATGTTTGTTGGAGGCAACGGCAACTTTTATACCTTTCTCAACTATTTGTTTCAACAAATCCACAATTCCCTGGTACGGAGCGGTTTTGTCGGTGCAATGTTCGGAGTAGTATGGCAGCATAATTGCTTTTATTTTTTGTATAAAATCATCATTTTTAAGGTTTTCCGGCAATGCACGTTCAAGCAGTTTGTTTACTCCATTACCAACAAAAAAGCGATAGGAGTCTGTATCGTGCGTTGGCAATCCGAGTTTTTCCAGCGCATAATTCGTTGATGCAGCCAAGTCCGACACCGAATTTATCAAAGTTCCGTCAAGGTCAAATATGATTAATTTCTTCATTTTTCATAGATTAAAGTCTGTTATTTGCTAAATTACATTTTCAACTAATTCAATTCCTCCCTTCTAACATCTTTTGTCTGTGTTTTTATTTGTTTTTCAAGTTCTTGCTGTTTTTTTTCGTAGGTTAGAATTTTTTTACTCCAAAATTCTTTTTGGTCAGGTTCTGCTGTTCTATAATACTCTCGGCAAGAGTTCAGCTCCATGTTGTTATAAAACAAATCGTTTTCCAATCGCTGTAATTGACGAAACTTTTGCAAAGCTTCAGTTTTTTTGAAATCGGAAAAGTCATGATAAACAATGGTATCTGTCAAAATAAAGTAAAAGTTTTTTATCGGCTTTGCCTGTGCAACTGTTATTTGCTGTTCGTAGTTGGATTTTGCACTGTTTTCGTGCGAAATCACTATTTTTTGAGCTGCCTGTCGCAAATTATCCTCATTTGTGTCGGTTAAAATAATTTTTTGCTCATTGTAAATAAACTGATATACCGCAACTTTACCTTTTGTCAAAAACCTGTCCGAAGCAAACCAGCCTGACTTGCTGTTTTCGTCTATCACCATAAGGTAGTCGTTGGCAGGCGAATTAAAGGGCATTCCAATATTTTGAGGCATAAGATATTCGCCTTCGGAGTTGGTTCTCGACATAAAAATATCGTATCCGCCAAGCCCCGAATGCCCTTTGGAAGCAAAATACAGTGTTATTCCGTCTGACAGCATAAAGGGAAAATTTTCGTCTTGTGCAGTGTTGATTTTATCCGAAAGTTTGAACGGAGTGTCCCAGCCGTCCAAAAAATTATTTGACCTGTATAAATCAGTTTGATTATCAACGCATTGCGCAAATATTTTTCTGTCTTTTTTGCCGTATAAGAACCCGAACAGTGCCTGACAAACAGCGTTTTGAGTAGTGTCGGCAAGCAAAAAACCGATTTGAGCATTTTGGGGGTATGCCGTCAATAAATCATCAATATTCAGCACAATGCTATTGACAAACACGACATTTTCAACGCTTTTGAGCATTTTTGAGCCAAGTTTTGCACGCCCTAAAAGTTCGACAGACTTTTCATCATTTTGTTTTTCGAGTAACTCCATTGCCAGATTAAATCGGTATTCATTAAAATATATTTCGGCTTGGGATTGATTTTGAGCACAGATTATGCAAATTTTTATCAAAAAAACTAACGTAATAATCAATTTTTTAATGTTCTTTGTCATTGGTACGCTTGGTATTCAATTAATTAATATTTTTTCTTGGCACGAAATTTGCACATACTGTCATGAGTCATTTTTGTGGCGAAAATCTTTTTTTGGTTAAATATTTTTGTTGATAAGTTTGCCGAGAAGGCAGGCTTATTTTTTGTATCTATTGACCATTGGCTAACAAGTAGTTTTTCAAGGGATTAGAGTACATTTCCAATATTTTTTTACGGCAAAAATCTCTATCGGGATTTTCCAAATCAATTTTAGATATTTGATTTTCAATGTAATTTTCAAATTTTTCCAAATCATTTTTTGAATAAAAATTGATAAACTGTTCTTCTCCATGCAGTTTATCGAATGCAATACAGTTGCTCGGATAAATCTTGTATGACTGGTGAATTTGCCTGTCAATAAATTCTGCAATGGAATTAACTTCTTCATTTCGAGGAAGTTTGAGGCTTTCAATCTTATCCAGTTCCGTATTAATGCAAGGCGAAAAGGCATAATGTATTTTTCCTGTAAAACCCAACGCCCCTGTTTGCATACTCACAACGTCATCAAGGTTATTTTTTTGAAAGTTCTCATTATCCCGAAGTTGTTGAAATTCTTTTGCTTTAAGAAAATCACATGGGTCATATTCGTAAGAGATTGTTAGAGGGCTGATTTTTAATTGTTTCAAATTATTTACAAGGGAACCTTCGCCATTGAGGGCAAACATTTTGAGCAGACTGGGTTGTGTAAAATCGTTGGAATCCTTGGCTCTGCCTTGCCTGTGCGCTATCCATATTGACTCGTTTTTTTCGGTTATGGTATGCCTGATATACGCCGAAAGTTCGATAAATGCAGACACCTGTTCACCTTTCAAAAGATTTCGGTAAACAATAAAACTTTTGTTAATACGCATGAGTGTCAACATCCACTCGGCAGCTACCAAATTGTTGCCTATGGCAATTTCAGAGGTATGCAGGTGATTTTTTACAAGCACATACTGCAAAAAAGCGGAGTCTGTGATAATGTCCCGATGGTTTGAAAGAAAAATACATGGCTGCTCTATGTTTTCTATGCCTGAAAACGAGATAGTTGCATGTTTTATTTTGAACAAATTCTCAAGCATCGGCATCATATAACGCACCTGAAACTCCTCTTTAGAGTTGATTTGCTTGTGATTTTGCACAAAGTCAGCAATTGCAGGCTGAGGAACAACCACGCTTGCACTATTCATTATCTCCGAATTAGAGAGTATCGCCGAAAACATCGGCTGAATTTCACTGTCAAAATAGGGACGAATATTAAAAAATAAATCTTCCATTTTATCGTAAAAATGTGTCAGCAAAGTTACATTTTTTTTTGATACCCTACCAAAAAAAGTTTTATAGAAGAATGGTAACTTGCCAGCCTCCAAAAAAAATAGAAGGCTTGTCGCAAAAAACGATAAAACAAGTATGGCAGAATTACAACCACTACTATTTTGCGGAAGTTCGAGGATACAGAAATTTGCCACAGAATGCCTTCAATATCTGAAAGATGAAGGAGAAAAACTCGGAAATGTAAAAGCCGTATGGCATGCCTCATCCGATGTAATAGAGTCTATTTTTGACAATTATAAAAATCGTAAATCACCCAATTCGTTAAACGGAGTTACACGACATGTAATGATATTACCACTTTTAACAGCAATCAACACAGAAACAGGAAAATCCAATATCTGTTTTAAGAATGTTTTGGAGTCTGTTTTTCTGCGGGATTTGAACCAATGGAGTGCCGATAACCTTACTGAAAACTTGACAGTTAAAAGAAGAAAAACATTGAATGTGGCGTAGATGGTTTTTTATTGGGTTTGAACACCCTACCCTACGGGTTGAGGTGGGGAGTACTAAATTTCCGCAGGTTTCACCTGCGGTTATTCATATTTTGTCATACGGACATAAATGCAACTTTTTACAGACATTCCAAGTTTTTTAAAACTTTGAATGTCTATAAGACTACTACAATCAATTATTCCGTTATTCAATTATTTTTCATTACCTTTGTATTCATTTTTCAAACCAAGCCATGATTGATTCCCAGACAGTAGCCAAAATACAGGACGCAGCCCGAATAGAAGAGGTTGTAGGCGATTTTGTTACACTTCGCCGGCGGGGTGCGTATCTGGTCGGATTATGTCCTTTTCATAACGAAAAAACGGGGTCATTCACCGTTTCGCCCGCCAAGGGCATCTTTCACTGCTTCGGATGCAACGAAGGCGGGAATTCGGTACATTTTATAATGAAGCATGAAAACCTTTCTTTCCCCGATGCACTCAAGTTTCTTGCCAAAAGGTACAACATCGAAATCCATGAAAGAGAACTCTCAAATGAAGAGAAAATTTTACAAAATAACAGAGAGAATTTTTTGTTAATAAATGATTTCGCCACAAAATATTTCGCAGAAAATATCGACGATAACCAGCAGGGAACAAGCATAGGAAAGGCTTATTTTTATGAACGCGGCTTTAGTGATGCAACTATCAAAAAGTTTGAACTCGGTTATTCGTTCGACCAGTTCGATGCTTTTGTAAAAGAGGCGCGGAAAAAGAATTTCAAAGATGATTATCTTGTTCAAGTCGGTCTGGCTTCCAGGCGCGATGACGGATTGCTTTATGACAAATTTCGGGGCAGGGTGATGTTTCCCATTCATTCTATTTCCGGAAAAATTGTGGGATTTGGCGGAAGAATTTTAGTCAAAAAAGATAATACGGGTAAATATATAAATTCTCCGGAGTCTGAAATTTATCATAAATCAAACGAACTTTATGGTATTTTTTTCGCAAAAAATGAAATAGTCAAGCAGGACAGATGTTTTTTGGTAGAGGGTTATACCGATGTTATTTCGATGTCTCAGGCGGGAATCAAAAATGTTGTATCATCGTCTGGGACTGCGCTGACGCAGGGGCAAATAAAACTTATTCATCGCTTTACTCCGAATATTACCGTGATTTATGATGGCGATGCCGCCGGAATCAAGGCGTCTATCAGGGGAATTGACCTGCTGTTGGAGGAGGGAATGAACATTAAGACCGTGCTGCTGCCACAGGGCGAAGACCCTGACAGTTTTGCCCGCAAAAACAATGCTTCAGACTACATCGAGTATATAAATAACAATCAAATTGATTTTATAAAGTTTAAAATCAGGATATTACTTGACGATGCCAAAAATGACCCTGTCAAAAAGGCTGCACTCATTAACGATGTTATTCGCAGTATTTCCATCATTCCTGACTTGATAATCAGGTCGGAGTATGTGAAGGAGTGTTCTTCTTTGCTTGATGTTGCGGAAAATCTTATTTATAACGAAATCAATAAAATATCGAGGGAAAAACGGCGCGAGAATCAGAACAATCTTGAGCGTTTGCAACGGACAGAAAGTGAGGCTGTCGAACAGAATATTGAGCCTCATCATGATTTGTTGCCGTCCGAGAGAAAGGACAGGATTTTCATCCATGAAAGTGAACTTGCAAGTTATTTTGTAGTTAAGGACGGCGTGAAGCCTCTTGTTGGCGAGGAAAACGAAAAGGGTTATTTGACTGTTGGAGAGTATATATTAGGGTCTTTGAAGTTGAGCGGCTTGGAGTTTCGCACGTTGCTGTTCAGGAAAATAGGGAAGGAGTTTTGGGAGCAAAGTGAGAATAAAAATTTTAATCCGGAGGAGTATTTTATGTATCATACTGATGTTGAAATAAGTTCTTTCGCTACAAAAATACTTGTGTTGACTAACAAATATACAGTCAGTGCTATTTTTGATGAAAAGGACAATATTATAATCCCCGAATTGTCCGAAACAAATTCTGATGACGAAAAAATCACCCTTTTGAAGCACAATTTTGAACGTCTTAGCCAAATACAGGAAATCGAAAAAACGGAGAAACTCAAACGGACAGTTGATAAACTTCTCAAGGAGTACGTCTTTGAAATCATTCTTAATGAAAGAAAAAAGGCGGACATTCAACTCAAAGATGCGTATAAAAATAATGCAGATGACAGTCTGATTTGGGAAAGAATACAGGAACTTGATAAAAAGAAAAAAGAAATAGGGAAAATACTTGATAATAGAGTTGTGAATAACTGAATAATTGAAAATACAATGCAATACAATACGACTACCATAATCAGTTATTCAATTATTCGGTTATTTAAAAATAATTAATTAAAAAATATGACAGCTAATACATTGTTTATCGTTATTTTGGTGATTTTTATCGCTGATTATTTATTCGGCAGATACATTGCGTTTTTAAACGTAAAAAATTCAAAAAAGCCAATACCTGAACTGCTTGGTGATATTTATGATACGGAGAAATACGTCAAACAGCAGGCTTATTTCCGTACCAATTCCCGTTTTGGTATGTTGACAGATACGTTCAGTAGTGTTCTTATGTTGTTGATGCTGCTTTTTGGCGGTTTTGTGTGGTTGGATAATGTTGTAACGTGCTTGAATTTGCCGGAGGAATTTACAGCTATCTTGTTTTTTGGAATAATCTATTTTGCAAGCGATATTTTGAGTTTGCCGTTTGAAATTTATGATACGTTTGTAATTGAGCAGCGGTTTAGTTTTAATATGATTACTCCTAAAGTTTTTGTTTTGGATAAGTTGAAGGGTTATTTGCTGACAATACTTATTGGCGGTGGAATGCTCTATCTTATTGTTTGGATTTATCTGCTTACTCCTGCTTATTTCTGGCTTTTGGCTTGGGCGGTTACGACTTTTTTTTCGCTGTTTATGAGTCTTTTCTATTCGGATTTGATAGTTCCTCTTTTCAACAGGCAGACTCCGTTGCCGGACGGCGAGCTGAGAGATGCAATAGAAAATTTTGCAAATAAGGTTAATTTCAGCCTTAAAAATATCTACGTCATTGATGGCTCGAAGCGGACAACGAAGGCAAACGCTTACTTTACCGGCTTTTGGGGCAAAAAACGGGTTGTTCTTTACGACACCCTTATTCAAACGATGACAAGCGAAGAGATTGTTGCCGTACTTTCGCACGAAATAGGTCATTACAAACACAGGGATACTCTCAAAAGTATGGCAATAATGTTGCCTTCCAATCTGTTGGTCTTTGTGCTTTTGGGGCTAATTCTCAAATACGATATTTTTGCTCAGGCGTTGGGAAGTGAGGTTTCGTCTTTTCATATTAACATATTAAGTTTTGGTATTTTGTATACTCCAATATCTATGCTGCTTGGTATTTTTGGTAATATTCTTTCGCGGAAACATGAATATGCGGCGGATAATTTTGCAAAGCAGTATGATTTTGGGGATCAGTTAATCAGTTCTCTCAAAAAGCTTTCGGCGACTTCTTTGAGTAACCTTACACCGCATCCTTTGGCGGTGTTTTTGCAGTATTCTCACCCGACTTTGTTGCAAAGAATCAGTAAACTGAATAATTGAAAATACAATACAGTATAGTATAGTACGACTGACGTAATCAGTTATTCAGTTATTCAATTATAGGGTGTCCTTTCGGAAAAATCAGCCCTGTTTTTGCCAAATTGGTTTTGAACATTGGCGGCACAGGCGGATAGTCCATCGGCTCCACCTCTGCCGCGCCCGAATACGGCAACTGTATTGCCTCGCACCTGTAGCGCCAGCCATTCGGCGGATAGTAGGTTTTCCAAAAGTCGTGATTTATTGGCTTTGTTGCACCCGATGGCGACTTTAACGCCGTAACCGCTGCACTTTCGGCAGTCGGTTTGGGCGATGTTCCTGCGTGGTTAAGACCGTTCCACGTTCTTTCAAACGGCGAGAAATTCCGTGCCGGGTTGGCGCGTTTGGTTGCCGAAAACCCCGACAAAGTAGTTATTGACGAATTTACCTCTGTTATCGACCGCCAAATTGCCAAAATCGGTGCGCAGGCATTTGCAAAGGCGTGGAAACGTGGCAGCGGGTAAATCGTCCTGTTGTCCTGCCATTACGATATAATCGAGTGGCTACAGCCTGACTGGATTTACGACACTTCGGAGGCGCGGTTCGCCCGCGACTGTCTTCGGCAACGCCCGAAAATCAAACTTGACATTTACAAGGCAAATGGAAAGTTTTGGCGATATTTTTAAAAGCATCATTATTTAGATTTGTTGCCGCCACCGGCAGCCGAATATTATATCGGACTGATTGACGGCGAACTCGTGGCGCATCTTGCCGTTGCACCAATGTTTCAAACAAAATGTTACCGTGCCACGCGAATGGTTGTAATGCCCGAATGGCAGGGAGCAGGTATTGGAACACGCTTTTTAGATGCAATATGGCAATCGTCATTTGAATATTCTTTGCCGATGAAATAAGGTAAATCTAACAAGTCATCAAACGATTTGAGTACTTCCACATCGGTATCCAAATAAATTCCGCCGTAATTGTACAAAGCATGCAATCGGATATAATCGGCGGCAAAAGCGTATTTTTTGCTTTCAAACGCCTGCTTTACCCAAAGTGAAGAATTTTTGTCAAATCGCTCAAAATTCCACCACATAAATTCATAATCAGGCAAATGTTTTTTCCACGAGTCCATACACACCCTGATTTTTTCGGGAAATGGGTCGTTGCTGAGCCAGCAGTAATGGATTATTTTTGGTATCATAGTTATTCCTTCGGTAATTTTTGCGTATTTTTCTCTATTGATTTTCCGAGCAGGGTTTGCAGTTCGCGCGCAAACCACACTTCTACCTGCTCGCCTTCTTCATTCCGAATAAAATGAACGATTTGGTCAAAACTTGACTTGTATTGAATAATCTGTTGTCTGTCCATATTCTATGTTTATTTTCATTTTTTTATATTTTTATTGCGAAATCAATTCTTATCTTCGATTTTAATCACACCTTTTGTGTGATGAGTTTTTGATTTTATCAATTCCGATTTGCCAACCAACTTTGGAACAAATCTATTCAACAAATAAATCAACAGAAATACAATAATCCATTGTAAAGGTTGCCATACATAAGGTTGGCGGATAAATTCATTGCCAAATTTCAATAAAAATAATTTAACTATCAAATGAATAGCCAAAATAATTAATGTATTTTTCCCTATCCACAAAAACAACTTCTTTATGTATTCCGGTATATGAGACAACACCATTGCCAACATAATTACTCCCACACTGCCCAAAATAGAGGTCAGTATTTTACAATAATAAAACTTATAATCGTTCATTCCATCAATAAAATCCCATTGTTCTTTTGTAGCCCAATACACTGCCATAAAATGGGCAACTAATAATATGATAGATAGATAGATAGATAGATAGATAGATAGATAGATAGATAGATTTTCTATTAATCTTATCAAACCAGCCAATTATTTCTGTTTTATAATAAGCAAAAATGGCATAAAAAATAAAATGCCAAGGCAATAAGTTCACAGAATACATCAAATATTTACTCGAAGAAACACTATATACCAGTAACAAAAACAATACCCCTAAAAGCAGTTTCCCAATCGAATATTTTTTTATGCAAAAATAAAACAGTTCAACCAAAAACAGCATAGGAAGAAACCACAAAGGATAAGCATACTTCCAGCCATAAATCCAAACTTTAACCGCCCCTTTCCAAGTCATTTGGTCTAATACGAAAAAAGACGCTATTACTATAATAGAAAAGAAAATATAAGGTATTAGTAATGTGTTCGTTTTCCGCAAAATAAACGTTTTCAAAGAATTATATTTATCCGAATAGCACAAACCCGACAAAATAAAAAACAACGGCATATGAAAAGAATAAATCCAATCACTGCTAAAACTTCGCCATTGTAAATTATGCCCAACAACCACCAAAATAATTCCCAATGTTTTTGCTATGTCAATGTAATCTATCCGTTTTTCCATTGTCTAATTAATGAATAATTTTTTGTATCACAGTTTGTTAAATTTTTAGCATTTCACTATCTCCAAAATATCTTCGGTAAAGAAAATTTTTCGTTCGGTTTCGTTTTTTACTTTGTTTTTCAGAAAAAGCACAGGTATTACTTTCTTTCCTTTTGCAAAAGGCAACAAAAGGGCTTTTTTTTCTAATTCTGCAAAAAGTTCTTTCACATTCGGCTCTTTGTCCCACCATTTACACTCGCCAACCAACAAGTGCCGTCCATCTTGCGATTCGGCTACGACATCTATTTCTATCGGCTTGTCTTTTGCAGGCGTTCCCCAATAATTTGAGGCAACATTAAAATGTATATCGTCAATATTGAGAAATGGAACCGCCTCGCGACAAAGTTTTTCCCAATACCAGGACACATAGCCCGAAAATTGTTCTTTTATCCGTTTGGTCACCGTAGAGGCTTGCTCAATCTCAATAAAAGAACGATTGGGAACTACAAAACGAAAATAAAAATGGAGAAAAGAGTCGGCTATTTTATACAAACTTTTTTTGCTGTTTTTAGGATTTTCGCCAAATGGCACAATGCGTTCCAAATAACCCAACATCAACAGTTTTTCCAATGGGGCAGACAGATGTGTCGCCGGTTTTTCGAGTCGTGCCGCTATTTCCGACAAACGATTGCAGCCCGCAGCCACAAGCGAAAGTATGGTAAACGAATGAACGGTGTCGCGCATATCGTCTAAAAACAAGCGCATTGGCTCGTCGTAGAGAATACCCTGCGAAGTAAGCAAATGATATTCGAGCGCAGAGAATAGCGTTTTCTCGGTCAGCCGCAATTCCCAATAACGTGGTATTCCGCCCCAAACGCTGTATTCTTCTACGGTTTCAATGGCAGAAGTATTCAACATTTCCTGCAAATAACTTGCCCGCATCGGCTTTATTTTCATTATTTCGTCTGCCCTGCCAAACAAAGGGGCGGCGCTGTCAAATACCAAGCCGTGCATCAGTTGTTGTGACGAGCCGCAAAGTAACAGATTAAAATTCAACTGTTCTTTCCTGTCCATCTGTTTTTGAATAATGGCGGGCAATTCGGGCGAATTTTTAACCAAATACGGAAATTCGTCCAAACAAAGCGTAATTCGTCTGTTCAGGCGCAGGTTAAACGCCTCAAAAAGCGTTTCCCAATCGGGATAAATTACCTTGTCGAAACTTTCTACAACAACACTCAGTGTTTTTGCCAGCAGAAGCCGTTGCTGCGTTGCTTCCGACTGGTCTGCCATAAAATAGCAATCGTTGTAATCCAGAACCTGACGAATCAGACGCGATTTTCCACAACGCCGCCGTCCGTAAACTACAACAAAAGTCGCATTTTCACGGAGCAAAGCCTTTCGTAGCCGCTCCTGTTCCAATATTCTATTTACAAATTTCAGCATATTTCTCTGTTTAATAATTATGTTCGACAAAGATAATGTTTTTCAAGCATAATTCAAAATTATTTTGCAGCAGCAGTAATGGATTATTTTTGGTATCATAATTTTTGTTTTTTCTTTTTAAACGCAAAGTTATTTTTATATAGGGGACTTCTAATAATTCATTTTCATACAGAGCCGTAGTCCGAATAAAAACTCCACCGAAAAATCAATGCAAAGTTAAATCAATAAAATGAGAAAAAAATATTTTTTTTCACTTTATTTGTAAATTCTATCTATCTATCTATCTATCTATCTATCAGTGTTTTATAAAATTAAATTTAATGTAATTTAATATTTAATCGGCAAAAGTTGCAGGCGGACTATCTGTTCGTAACGACACATGTTATAGACCAAATTTATCAGCCCGATACGTCCTTTAATCCGCTGAAAACCAATCGACCGCATAAAAAAATCGCCCATTGAATTTGTTATAAACCCATAAATGTGTTCCACACGGCTGCGTGTCCTCGATTTGAGCCTGTTATTTTCCTTTTGCTCATCTGTTAATGGCTTGTTTTTGAACGCTTTTTCTATAATTTTCGGAGTAATATTTTTGCTTTT
>JAITNR010000192.1 GCA_031290375.1 Prevotellaceae bacterium
AACACCGAAGTTTAGTGCCTTATCAATTACTCGAAAATTAAAAAAAATGTAGTGGCTCGCTGTTTTGGTAAGTCATTGAATGATATTGCTTTGTGATTTTTGACCGTCGAAGTCAGGAACAATATACTACGACTAATCGACTAACTGACTAATCAATTAGTCGGTCAGTCGATTAGTCGATTAGTCACATATACAAACTTAATCCAGTGCAATATCAATAGCCTGTTTCATGTTTTTGATATAGTGAAAATTCAGTCCTTCAAGGTAAGTATTTTTTATGTCATCTATATCTTTTTGATTGTCGGAACACAGTATTATATCCGTGATACCCGCGCGCTTGGCAGCAAGAATTTTCTCCTTGATACCGCCCACAGGCAACACCTTCCCCCGAAGCGTGATTTCGCCCGTCATGGCAAAACGTTTTTTAACCTTACGCTCAGTAAAGGACGACACCATAGCAGTAAGAATAGCAACTCCAGCCGAAGGTCCATCCTTGGGAACAGCCCCCTCAGGTACGTGTATGTGAACACTGTGTTGATCAAGTTTTTTTTCGCTGATGTCAAACTCTTTAGCGTGCGATTTTATGTATTCGAGAGCGAGCATGGCACTCTCTTTCATCACTGCTCCGAGATTTCCGGTGAGAGTAAGTTTGCCGCCTTTTGTTCTGTTCAATGAAGTTTCGATGTAAAGAATTTCGCCGCCAAACTGCGTCCAAGCCAAGCCGGTAACTACCCCGACAAGCTCTTCTCCATGAAATTTCTCCTGATCAAACTTCTCAAGCCCCAGATATTCCTTTAGATGTTCAGGCGCAGCGGTGATACTGTAAGGCTCTTCCAAAGCAATTTTTGTAGCAATTTTGCGCATAACTTTGGCAATAAGCCTGTCCAATTCGCGCACGCCCGATTCTCTGGTGTATGAGGCAATGATATCACGAATAGTTGATTCGGAAAATTTAATTTGCTCATTGTCCAATCCATTAAGTTTAAGTTGCTTCGGAATAAGGTGTCGAACTGCGATTTCGCATTTTTCGTCAGGAATATAACCATTTACCTCAATCAGTTCCATTCTGTCGAGCAACGGCTGCGGAATAGATGCAATGGAGTTGGCAGTAGCTATGAAAAGCACTTTTGACAAGTCAAAATCAATATCTAAAAAGTTATCATGGAACGCATTGTTTTGTTCGGGGTCAAGCACTTCGAGCATTGCTGAGGCGGGGTCGCCGCGATAATCAGAACTTAGTTTGTCAATCTCATCAAGCACAAAAACAGGATTTGATGTGCCCGCCTTTTTTATTGAAGATAATATTCGTCCGCACATCGAACCGATGTATGTACGTCTGTGTCCACGTATTTCGGCTTCATCGTTCAAGCCACCGAGAGATACTCTGATATATTTTCGTTCCAAAACATCGGCAATGGATTTTCCGAGCGAAGTTTTGCCTACTCCCGGAGGTCCCCACAAACAGACAATCGGTGCTTTCAAGTCCTTTTTGAGCTTGAGAACAGCAAGATGTTCGATTATTCTGTCTTTCACTTTTTCCAGCCCAAAATGGTCGCGATCAAGTATTTCACGGGCATGCTTCATATCAAGATTGTCATCGGAATATTCGTTCCAGGGCAGCGACACAATGGTATCCACGTAATTCTGCTGCACAGGATAATCGGGAGCGTGAGGGTGCATTCGTTCAAGTTTGGACAACTCCTTTTCAAAAATCGCCTTTACTGTATCATCCCATTTTTTATCTTTTGCGCGACCTTTAAGGTTTTCAATATCCTGATTAACAACGTTACCGCCAAGCTCGTCTTGAATTGTCTTCATCTGCTGTTGAAGATAATATTCCCGGTGTTGACGGTTGATTTCAGATTGTGCCTTCGATTCGATTGTTGTTTTGATATCAAGCAATTGAGCCTCGTTTGTCAGAGCCTCAAAAAGTTTATCAGCCCTGTCCTGCAGACTGTCCAATGCCAAAATAGAAGCCTTGACGTCAACCTTAATAGGATAATTCGCCGAAATATAAGAAACCAAAACATTAGGATCCTCAAAATTTCTTACAGCAAAAATTATATCATAACCCGGTATTTCGTTGGAAAGTTTGGCTATCTTTATGGCAAGGTCTTTTATAGCCTCAATCAATGCAATAAACTGTTTGTCGTTGTTTGCGGGAAGTATATCTTCAAGAACCTCAAACTTGGCATTTTGATAAAGTTTTCCGCTGTTGATTTCAGTAATCTTTGCTCGCTTGATACCTTGAAGAATAGCAGATGTAGAACCGTCAGGCAATTCATAAATCTTTATCACTTTGGCTATCGTTCCGGATTCATAAATATCTGTCAAAGCAGGATCTTCTACCGATGTGTCCCTTTGCGTTGCAGTAACGATTTGAGCACCCGTTTGATAGGCTTCAATGACAAGCGTGTGCGACTTTTTACGCGCAACGATTATCGAAAGAAGAACATTAGGAAACAAAACCACGTTCCGCAAAGGCAAAAACGGCAATTCGCCCTCAGAACCGACAAAAGTATCAGTCTCGCCCTCAGCAGGCATCGCAATTATATTGTCCAACTGTTCCATATTTTTAACAATAAAATTAGTATTATTAGTATTAAATAAATCGTTATCAATCATATATCTGTTATGTTTGTTGTTATTATTATTTTTACACAAAATTTAGAAAAAAATCAACTGAACCAGCACGTAAACAGGAAGCAACACTACAAACGAAAACTTAAACATATATCCAAAAAACGATGGCATAGGTATTTTTTGTTCATCAGCTATTGCTTTTATCATAAAATTAGGTCCGTTGCCGATATATGTCAGCGAGCCGAAAAAGACAGCCCCAACTGCTATCGCCTCAAGCAAAACCTGAGTAATAGTCCCGTCAGACAAATGCAACAAAGGAATAACTGCAGGAATTTCAACACCAACATTATAAAAAACAATTGCAGTAGGAGCATTATCCAAAAATGCACTCAACAATCCGGTAGCGTAATAGAAATGCCACGACTGCGTCAAGCCAAACTCAACAGCATGCTCCCTGAGCAGAAGCAACGCCGGACACATAGTAACAAAAATTCCAAAAAACAAAATCGCAACCTCCAAAATAGGACTCCACGAAAAAAAATTGAGATGCCTTACCCGCTTCTTAGTAGTAAACCACGATAAGCCCGCCAAAACAACCAAAACTATATCCCGCAAATGAGTCAAATAAAACGGCGCATCATGCTCTTTCATTTGTGGAAAATAAGTATCGTTGATAAATGCCACCGACAACACAACCAAAAGCAGATACACAAAATTGATTTTTCCCCCAATTCTTAACGGTGTTTTTTCTCTCAGGTCTGCTGAAATAGCTGTCCACTGTTCTTTTTTAAAATAATAAGAATCGACAAAATAATAGATTGTAAGCAACAGTACACCAGACACAAACCACATCGGAAAAAGGTGCATAAACCACTCAAAGGGAACGCCCCGCAAGTAAAGCAACAACAGCGGCGGGTCGCCAAGCGGAGTAAGCAATCCTCCGCAATTCGCAACCACAGCAATGAAAAACAGCACCGTATGCGTCTTGTATTTACGTTGCTGATTAGTGTTAATCAGCGGACGAATAAGCATCATCGCCGCACCGGTCGTACCCATAACAGATGCAAGCACAAAGCCGATAAACAGAAAAAGTGTGTTAGTAAGAGGCTTAGCCATAAGGTCGCCGCTCAAATGTATTCCTCCGGTAACAGTAAAAAGTGTAGCCAAAAGCACAATAAACGGAACATAATCAGCAAAAATCTGATGTTCAAGTTCGTGCGTCAAATCGCTCAACAGCAGATAAACCACAGTCGGAACACTCAGCGCAAGCACGATGAAAAACTTATTACGGTTGCTCTCCCAAAAATGACCGGCAAACAACGGAACAACTGCTATCGACAACAACATCAACACAAACGGCATCGCCGTAATCAAAGGCAAATGTATCATAATGAATAATGAATAGTGAATAATGAACAATGATTAACAAATAATGTGTGTCCCATATTATTAATTTAAAAAAATATTATTTTGTTTATAAATATAATTGATCTCCTTAAAATAGTAGTCCAAAGTGAAGCAACTGTCAATTTCGGTTTCAGTAAGAACTTTTTGAATCTCCTCATTATTTGAAACTGACACCTGAAAATCCTGCTTGCTGCTGTATGCCTGCATCGCAAGTTGCTGAACAGTGTCATAAGCCTTCTCGCGCGACCAGTTCTTTGATATTAACAGATTCATCACTCGTTGAGCAAAAATAATTTTCCCTGTTTTATAAATATTCTCCAGCATAACATCCTCAAACACTGTCAAATTGTCCAAAGTCTTGCCAAAACGAACCATCATATAATCCAAAAGCATTGTTGCATCGGGCAAAATAATACGTTCGGTGGAAGAATGCGAAATATCCCGTTCATGCCACAAAGCATTATTTTCATAAAAAGTAGCCATATAACCACGCATCACACGGGCACAACCGCAAATGTTTTCAGAAGTAATCGGATTACGCTTGTGAGGCATGGCTGACGAACCTTTTTGACCCTGTCCAAAATTCTCTTCAACTTCGTGTACTTCTGTTCGTTGTAAATTTCTTATCTCCATCGCGATTTTCTCCATCGTGGAGGCAATCAAAGCTAAAGTAGCCATATAATAGGCGTGCCTGTCCCTCTGCACCACCTGCGTGGAAACAGCAACGGGACAAATACCAAGCCGTTTGCAAACATACCGCTCAACAAAAGGCGGAATATTGGCGAAATTACCAACGGCTCCACTCATTTTGCCCACTTCAATATCTTCGCAGGCGCGGTCGAAACGCTCAAGGTTACGCTTCATTTCGGCGTGCCAAAGGACAAACTTCAAGCCGAAACTCGTAATATCAGCGTGAACTCCGTGCGTGCGTCCAATGCACGGTGTTAGCTTGTAACGCAGTGCCTGACGCTTCAGAACATCAATAAACTGTTCAATGTCAGCACGTAATATTTTATTTGCCTGTTTTATAATGTATCCATTTGCGGTATCGACCACGTCAGTTGAAGTCAAACCGTAATGTACCCACTTTCGTTCTTCTCCGAGTGATTCGCTCACTGCTCTTGTGAAAGCCACGATGTCATGCCGTGTTTGTTCTTCGAGTTCGTGAATACGGGGAATAGAAAATCGGGCATTTTTCCGCAATGTTTCAACATCTTTTCTCAAAATAACATCCAATTCGCACCACGCTTCGGCGGACAAAAGTTCTACTTCGAGATACGTGTTAAATTTGTTTTCCTCTGACCAAATGGCTCTCATCTGCGGGAGACTGTAACGTTCAATCATTTTTTATTTTTTTGTTTAAATTACTTTTTCTAAAAAAATGACTGTCCAGATTTCATTTTGGAAGATACAGAATCCAGTCAGAAACTAAGACAGTCACCCCTAACAATACATAATACTATAAAATTTTAAAAAACTTTTGGTTAAGCGAGAAAAAGTCCCGAAACATATTGCGAACAGGGTCTACGACGACCATAAGTCCGAAGACACCGGTCCCTGAACACCTCTCAGGACAATTTTCCCGACCATTTTTGTTAATTAATAATGCTGTTACACTCCATGGTCGGAATATCCCATACTGTCTTGGACGCGGCTACATTGTCATTGATGTTTCTAAGCCATGCAATAAATTCGGAATTTTTGCGCGGTGTGTAATCTCTTGTAAACATGCTCTGTTTTGATTTTAATTGGTGAATATTAATTAATAAAACTGTTTATTTGAAAAATATTAAATTGCCTGGAGACGATTGCAAATCGGTAGCCTTCATCGTGAACTGTTGGCTACCAATTTGCTCTCTACACTCAATATCTATTAATCTATAGATCATTTTTCTTCTTAATCATATTATTCAAACAAATAATATTTGCAAAGATATAACTTTTTTTTCACAAAAAAAAATTTATTCGCATGTATCCGTTGCATTTATGTCCATAGGACAAAATCTTAATAACCGTAAGTGAAACTTACGGCTAAATGATAACCGATACCTCAACCCATACGGTTAAACAATCGGTATTAACATTGTCCGCAGGTTTCACCTGCGGTTATTCACATAACGCCCTACGGGCTAAATAAACACTATTCAACTCATAATTGGTATTATTCATTGTTCATTATTCATTATTCATTATTCATTATTACTGGTATGAAATCTTTTTGGCACAATATTTGCTACATGCAAACAATTGTTTTAGTCTGCATTTTTATAAAAAAAAATGTTTTTGTTTATAAAAAATACATACTTTGGCACGATATTTGTTACTGCAACAATACTGCCTTTACTGTCGT
>JAITNR010000208.1 GCA_031290375.1 Prevotellaceae bacterium
TATTGTAGAAAAGAAAAAAGAAAGAATCAACGAGAAAAACGAAACATTAAAAGTCAAAGATTTTGATTTTGAGATGGAAAAATCAAAACGGTTGATAGTCAGTTACAGTAGCAAGCGAACCGAGAAAGACCGTCACGACCGTGAGAAAGCAGTTGAAAAGTTGCGTGAAAAATTAGCAAAAAGCAATAATCCTGCTTCGTTGATAAGCAATTACGGTTACAAGAAATTTTTATCTGTTCAGGGCGAAGTTCAAATAACTGTGGATGAGGAAAAAATGGCGCAACAGGCGCTTTGGGACGGACTTCACGGCATTTTTTACCAACGCCGACCGTTCTGAATTGGACGCCATTTCAGTGCTTGACGAATATCACGGTTTGTGGCAGGTAGAGGAGTCGTTTCGTATTGACAAGCACGATTTGCTCATGCGACCTGCCTTTTACTGGACTGCAAACAGGATACTCTAGTAATAGTGCTTTATGATTTTTGACCGTCGAAGTCAGGAGTTTTAACCACAATCCAAAAACATTTTGTATCTTATTTATTTTGCATTGCGCTTAATTTTTATTGTTAGACTGGTTAAAATCGCATCATTCATACGTACCCCGCTATCAGTTATTCAGTAACGAAAGTTTGATTTCCGGCTTGATAAAAATATTAAAGTTTCAAATACTTTCCAGTAATCGACTTATCGCAACCGGCGACCTCTTCGGGTGTGCCTTGCATAACGATGTTGCCGCCAAGTTTGCCGCCTTCAGGTCCCAAGTCAATGACGTAGTCGGCAGATTTTATGATGTCGAGGTTGTGCTCAATGATAATTATCGTGTGCCCTTTGGCAATCAATGCGTCAAAAGCTTTCAGGAGTGTTTTTATGTTGTGGGTATGCAGCCCTGTTGATGGTTCGTCAAAAATAAAAACCATAGGGTTAATGCTCTCATTAACAAGGAATGAGGCGAGTTTTACGCGCTGACTTTCGCCACCCGAAAGCGTAGCGGACGATTGCCCAAGTTTAATGTAACCAATACCAACATCTTGAAGCGGTTTAAGCCGTTTAGCTATTCGCTTTACCGTAGAATTATCACCCTCCGAGAAAAATTCAATCGCCTGATTAACAGTCATTTCCAAAATGTCAAAAATATTCTTCTCACGATAACGAGCATCAAGAATATCCGGTTTGAACCGTCTGCCGTGACAAACCTCGCATTCAAGCTCTACATCAGCCATAAATTGCATTGGCACTGTAATTATGCCTTCACCGTTACAAAATTCACACCTGCCTCCGTCCTGATTGAACGAAAAATGTGCGGGGGAAAATCCCATTTGTTTGGAAAATTGGCAATCGGCAAAAAGTTTGCGAATATCGTCATACGCTTTGATATAAGTTACAGGATTTGAACGGGTTGATTTGCCTATTGGACTTTGATTTATAAAATCAACGTTGTCTATCAAATGAAGACTGCCCGAAAGTTTACCGGAAATACTTCTATTGGAATTGAAATATTTTTGCAATTCGACAAACAGCACATCACGCACCAAAGTTGATTTGCCCGAACCGGAAACACCCGTAATTACGGTGGTTACCCCCAACGGAAATTTTACCGAAATATTTTTTAAATTGTTGATACCGGCATTTTTAACCTCGATAAAATTGTTCCATTTCCGTCTTAATTTTGGAATCTCAACTTTTTCTTTTCCAAAAAGATATTTTAGTGTAAAAGAATTATCTATTTGATTGGCAGTAGCTTTGTTTGCTATTCCGCCAAAAACAACTTCACCGCCGAGTTGTCCTGCAAATAACCCAATATCAATCAGATAGTCGGCGGTACGAATGATTTCACTGTCGTGTTCCACTATTACAACGGTGTTGCCGAGTTCTTTAAGCCGCCTTAGCACCGAGAGCAAACGGTCTGTGTCGCGCGGGTGCAATCCTATCGAAGGCTCGTCAAGCACGTACAGCGAGCCAACTAAGGCACTGCCAAGTGAGGTTGCAAGATTAATTCGCTGGCTTTCACCACCTGAGAGCGTGTTCGACTGCCTGTTCAACGTCAAATAACCTAAGCCCACGTCAAGCAAAAAGATTATACGAGAGCGTATTTCCATCAAAAGTCGCTTTGAAATACGCTCTTCTGTGGCGGTTAATTTTAGATTGTCAAAAATATTTTTTAATTCAACTATCGGCAAATCAACGAGTTCAGAGATGGAATAACCCGCAACTTTAACGTAGGAAGCCTCTTTTTTCAGCCTTGTGCCGTTACATTCGGAGCAAACGGTATTGCCTCTGTATCTTGCCAAAAGCACGCGATATTGTATTTTAAATTGCTGAGATTCAACAAATTCAAAATATTGATAAATTCCGCCAAAATATTCATTACCATGCCAGAGCACACGTTTTTGTTCGTCCAAAAGCTCCAAGAATGGCTTATGAATGGGAAAATTAAACTTGGACGCATTGTAAATCAGGGCATTTTTCCACTCTTTTGCTCCCTCCGTTTTCCAACAAACGATGGCATCGTCAAATATTGAACGAGATGTGTCGGGAACAACCAAATCGGATGAAATACCTACAATCCTGCCCAGTCCCTCACACTTTGGACATGCCCCCGCAGGGTTGTTGAAACTGAACATCTTGTCGTTCGGCTCTTCAAACATAATACCGTCTGCCTCAAAACTTGTGGAAAACTTTTTTGTAATGTTTTTGTTATCAATAATATACAGGACTTCGCAACTGCTATGCCCTTCAAAAAAGGCTGTCTGCACAGAGTCCGCCAAACGATTTGCCGTTGCATCCTGTGCATCGTTTATTACCCTGTCAATTAAAAGATTGATTTTCTTTGTTTTTTTTACACTTGTCCTTTCTTTGTTATCGGAATGGGAAGTGCGCAAAAAACCGGATATCCTGACCACCTCGTTATCTATAACAATACGGCTAAACCCTTGTTGTTGAAGAATTTGCAGGTGTTCGGTAATAGTTCTGTTTTCGGGTAAAATTATCGGAGAAAGCAAAAGTGCTTCCGTGTTTATAGGCAAATTTATTATAAATTTTACCACATCGCCGATGTTATCTTTCTGAACCACAGTGTTCGATAACGGCGAAATGGTTTTGCCAATTCGCGCAAAAAGCAGTTTGATGTATTCGTAGATTTCCGTTGTTGTGCCGACTGTGGAACGCGGGTTGTTGTTTATAACTTTTTGCCCGATTGCAATTGAGGGTGGCAGGTTTTTTATGTAATCCACTTCGGGTTTGTTTATTCGCCCCAGAAACTGCCGAATATATGACGAAAGGCTTTCTACATACCGCCTCTGTCCTTCGGCGTAGAGTGTATCGAAAGCCAAAGAGGACTTCCCGCTACCCGACAACCCCGAAATTACCACCATTTTGTTGTGTGGAATTTTTACATCAATGCCTTTAAGGTTGTGAACACGAGCGTTTTTTATTTCAATAAAACTATCTGCCATATTTGTCTTTCCTAACCACTCTCATGCCCAAGTTTTTAATTCCCGGCAAACAGTCAAACCTCATAATATGCCTTATGATATATGTGTATCTGCCTGTAGAGAGCCTCATTCCCCGTTTGTAGATGTATTCGCCGTCATAGTAGGAACCTGCACTTGAACCTATCCACTTGCCATTATCGTCTAAGAGACAGATATTTACAGAGTCAGTTGTAATATTGTCGTTGTGCTCCCGTTTGAGTTCCAGCCAGAGATTTTGACGGGGAAAATTGTTGGCATTTCTTATCATCAAATCTATTTCATACAGAGAAATGGAGTCGATAATGTCAAACGTAAAGCGATAGGAGGAGTCCACACTCCACCCTTTTTCCGAAATTTGAATAAATTCACTAAAAACGGTATTTTTATTGCACGAAACAAAAATTATTACAGTCAAAAATAAAAAGATTTTTTTCATCGGTTATTTCTTTAAGTTTAAAAAGAAAGATTAGACTTCTTAGATATTTAGATTATGTTTGTCCAACAATTTTGGTATTTACCTGTCGTCTATCTGTATTCATTATTCACTGCAATTGATAATCAAGTAATTGATGTGTCTTTGCTAATTTTCTCAGGTTTAAAATAGCATATCTGATTCTGCCCAAAGCCGTATTGATACTGACATTAAGAGTAACGGCTATTTCCTTAAAACTCAAATCCTGAAAAAACCTCAGGTCTATAATCTCTTTCTGATCATCGGGCAGTAAACTGACAAGATAAGCAATTTCTTCGTTAGTATTCTTCTGAATTATAGAATCCTGCACATTTATCTCTGCAAGAGCAACGGACGAAAACAGGTCATACTCAACCTCATCGTGCGAGATAGCGTTCTCATTCTTCACTTTTCTAAAATAGTCAATAACAAGATTGTGAGCAATAGTAGAAAGCCAAGTAAAGAAAAAACCCTGATGAGAATACTTACCCTGTTTTATCATCGTTATGGCTTTTATAAAAGTGTCCTGAAAAAAATCCTCGGTCAGTTCTTTGGAATGAACCAACGAAAAAACGTATCTGTACAATCTGTCCTTATGACGAAACAGCAACTCGCTAACAGCCCCATTACTACCCTTGATAAACAACTCAACTAATTGTTCATCCTGTATTTGATGCAACTTATTCATAACTTTGTTATTTTTTTTATCAAAGTATAAGTTTTCTCGATAGGCAAATATTTGTTTTTGTTAATGAATTGAATATACAAGATTATTTTTTTACTTATTTGTGGTCTGTTGCGACCTGATATTAGCCGCAGTATTGTTGGCAGTGGCTACATTCGTCTGCATTTGCGGTTGATTTGCTCTTGCCTGTAGAGATTGCTGAGCAGGACGTACCGCCGACTGAGTAGGTCTGCCGCTTCCTCCCTTCATACTTTTGGCATTAATTCTGAACATCATCGTCTTTGAGTCTTTATAATTGCCTTTACCTGTGATAGTTACACTTGCAGAGCCAACATTCATATTGTTGGAATAAGTAACAGTATAATCCACATCTTTTGCTAAAGTTTTGTTGCCATCCTTTATCAAAATATCAGGCGTAATGGCAGATGCACGATAGGTTTGCTCCTGAATGGGATTAATCATAACACTGTTAATTGATTTAGGCACAATGTTAAAATTAACCTCTTTGGTATCAACATAATTGCCCCTGCCCAAAACTACCACCGTTGCCTTGCCGACATTGACATTATTGGAGTAGGAAAGCGTATAGTCGACATTTTTGACAAGTATTTTCGAGCCGTCCTTAATGGTTACATCAGGCGTAAATGGCACACCTGTATAAGATTGGTCTGCTACTGCACTAACAACAATTCCACTGTCTTCACCTGCCTGTAGCTGAACTCTTGCACTCGTTTGTGCTGCCAGACACAACACAAAAACATTCACTAAAACTACTAATGTATAACGTTTCATATATTCGAATATTTATTTATAATTTCCAAATGCAAAGATAATAAAATTTATATTTACTACACATTTTTTTTGCCAAAAAATACAAATATTTTATTTTTTTCCCTTTTTCATTTTCGCTCTGTGTCTCGAATACCGCTCTTCAACGGCTTTTATGGACTTTTTATCAAATTTTATATTCCCAATTTTTTTTGCAATAGATGATATAAAATTTGCTCTTTTCTGCAAATAATTCGATGGATTTTTCGGATTTCGGCTTAATGGAGCAGGAAAACTCGCCACAATTAGTGCCGATTGGGCGGGCGTGAGTGCTTTCGCATCTTTGTGAAAATGATGTTGAGCGGCAGCCTGCACTCCATAAATGCCTTTACCCATCTCTATCACATTTAGATACACCTCCATAATTCGTTTTTTACTCCAAAACGTCTCTATCAAAAATGTAAAATATACCTCAAAGCCCTTTCTAACCCAAGTTCTGCTCTGCCACAGAAACACATTTTTTGCAGTCTGCTGTGTAATAGTGCTTGCTCCATGCAATTTTTTGCCTTGTCGGTTCATATCAACAGCCTTTTCTACAGCACCAAAATCTATTCCATTGTGAGCGAGGAAAAAATTGTCCTCTGCTGCAACTGCACAGTCAATCACAGATTGAGGCATTTTCTCAATGTCTATCCAGTCGTAATTTATGGTATAGCCTTTTTCTATTTTTCGGTTCAACATCAGCGGCGTAACAGGCGGATTAACCCAAATGTAAAGAATTGTGATTATAACGGACAAAAGCACCAACCCCAGCACAATTGCACCAATAATTTTAAAACCCTTTTTCAAATTGACTTCTTTTTTCGACATCAACTTTTTTTTATTGCACTGTTAGATTACATAATGCAAATGTATAAAATATCAAACGACATACGTCCGGCACTGCTGATAGCCATGTTGCCAAGACAAAACCTTACCAATGTTATTCTTGAGGATTACCTTATTCTCTTTTTTGAGGTTCTGCGACTGGATTATTTTGTATATCAGTTACTTAAAAATCATAATACGTTATAGGGAAAAGTTCGAGTTTGTCGTCAATTTGCATCAAGTGATAGATGCAAAACTCATAAACTTCGCCCACTTTCATATCGGACGGCGAAAACGGAAAGGCAAGGTTGCCTGCGGTGGAAATTCTGCCATCGTATCCGTAGTGCAGCATAGTAGAACGAGCAAAGCCACAAATGGTGTCAGCCTGCTGTTGAGTTTTAGCAACTGCCTCAATCACAATGCAAAGTTCGTGTGCGATACGGTTTTCCAAAGACGGAAACATACCCATAACCCCATTTTTGCCGTATATTTTAAAATCAAGCAAAAAATCGGTTATTCCATAAGCCTTGAAGTTGTCAATAACACGGTTTTTTACATTATCAACAATAGAATCGACCTTTTCGATAAGAACAGGGTCTTTTACCGCTGCAATCGACACTGTGCGATAACCCATAGAGCGAACTCCCTCAAGTTTGACAAAATATTGCTCTGTCGGCACAAACCTGCTGCCTGTTACCATCACTTTATTTTGGTCAATCTGCGTAAATTTCGATTCGTGCAGGTTGATAGCTCCACCGGGACCGGGCAAGATATACGGATTGGTTTTTTCGTACAACGTATGTGCTGCAACAGAGAGAGTTGTACATTTTCTAAGCGGAGAAAGCGGCTCTAACACAAAATCGTTTTTGTGCAGATACCCAAACATACAGTCGCTACCGCTACCTGGTGTAGCTGCAATGGCAGCACATTCGAGAATTTTACCGATATGAGTAGCCAACCCCCTGTCAAAGCCCTCTTTGATAGCTAATGCCGAAAAAACAGACGGGTCGTAACTTCTCCCGGCAAGAATAACATTTGCACCCGCTTCAAGTGCCTTAATATACGGTTCTTCGCCCAATTGGGCAACTATGTGAACGGCATCGTCAATGTCCTTTTCCGTCAGTTGTGGAACAGGATGAACAGGCTCTATCTTACCTTCGGAAAGTTTCTTTTTGACAATATTTTTGTCTATATCCGAGTAGATTACAGCCAATTTGAGTGTAAGGTTGTGTTCTGCAATTATTTCACGTATAATATTTTCACAGAAATCAACGTGCGGACGCGCCCCACTACCTCCACCGGTGCCGATTATCACCGGTATTCCTGCTTTAATGCCTGCGGGTATCATAATAGACAAATCCCTTTTAACTGAATTGTAGTCGGTAAAGGATTTACCCGCTCCCAAGTAATAAGGTCCCGGGTCGGTAGAGCCTGCATCAACGGCTATCACATGTGGACGGCGTTTCATTCCCTCTTCAAACGACTCAATGGGGAAGCCGTATCCCAAAATCGCTGTCGGCGACAAAATTCTTATTTCTTCCATACTTTTTTTTATGTTTAATGATTATCTGTAATTAGAATTGAATTGATAATTAATTGTTAATTGTTAAAGTCGCTTTATCTACCGCCTTTTCCAATCCTTGCGAGTTTTTGCCGCCTGCCTGGGCAAAAAATGCCTGTCCGCCGCCACCGCCTTCTATTTCCTTTGCTGCCTGACGGATTATCTGTACAGCGTTCATTCCTGCCGCCACCAAATCGTCTGACAACAAAACTGTTAACGATGGTTTGCCATCAAAAACAGAGCCTATAACCACTTTCAATTTTTCATTCTGTCGATTGCGAATTTGAAACGCAAGGATTTTTGCCTGTTCAGCAGGAATGTCAGCAGTATATTTTACAATCTTTATTCCGTCCTTTTCAACAGATTGCGATAGGAGTTTTTCCGAAAATTCAGCAAGATTTTGCATTACAAACACTTCTACTCGCTTTTTCAAATCGGCGTTTTCTTCTACAATTTTGCGGATAGCTACCCGCAAATCAGGGGCATTGTTAAGAAATTCCCTTGCACTGTTGGCAAAATCCTGAAATTCATCCAATACTTTTTCTACCATTTCGCCCGTAATTGCCTCAATTCTGCGTATGCCCGCAGCAATTGACGACTCGGAAATGATGCGAACCATACCTATTTCACCTGTGGAATGGACATGCGTGCCGCCACAGAGTTCAACCGAATTCCCGAACTTGATTATACGCACCGTTTCGCCGTATTTTTCGCCAAACAATGCCATTGCCCCCATTTGCTGTGCCTCTGCAATAGACATATTACGCACCTCATCTCGATGTAAATTTTCTCTAACTCGCTTGTTTGCAATATGTTCCACTTGGCGAATTTCCTGCTGTGTCATTTTTTGAAAGTGCGAGAAGTCAAACCTCAAACTTTCGGGCGACACATACGAACCTTTTTGTTCAACGTGCTTGCCCAAGACTTCCCGCAACGCCTCATGCAAAATATGCGTTGCAGAGTGGTTTCGAGCGGTTGCATTGCGTTTTTCGATATTTATTTTTGCCAAAAATTTCTGATTTACATCTTTGGGCAATGTCTTTGAAATATGCACGGAAAGATTGTTTTCCTTCTTTGTATCAACAATTTCCACTTCAGCAACGTCCGTTTCAGAAGAGGAATACAACCAGCCGCAATCGCCTACCTGACCGCCCATTTCGGCATAAAAAGGTGTTTTTTCAAGAACTATTTGGTAAAATTCATCATTTTTCTGCTTTACATTTCTGTAACGTAATATTTTGGTTTCTACCTTATTAGCATCATATCCGACAAATTCAGTTTCACCGTCATTTACAATTATCCAGTCGCCCGTTTCAACGCTTGCTGCATTGCGTGCACGCTCCCTTTGTTTTTTCATTTCGGAACTAAATTCTTCTATATTAACGACTTTGCCGTTTTCACGCAAAATCAATTCCGTTAAATCAAGCGGAAAACCGTAAGTATCATAAAGTTCGAAAGCAATTTTTCCACTCAAAATATTTTCATTCGTATTTTCTGCCAACTGTTTGTCCAACAACTTAATACCCGTTTCCAAAGTACGCAAAAATGCCTCTTCTTCTTCCTTAATCACTTT
This sequence comes from Prevotellaceae bacterium, assembly GCA_031290375.1. Taxonomy (GTDB): domain Bacteria; phylum Bacteroidota; class Bacteroidia; order Bacteroidales; family Paludibacteraceae; genus F0058. The sequence continues at coordinate 9,377 of JAITNR010000208.1, forward strand.
TTCAATCAACGATTTTTGGGCAATCAGTTCGGGGTAGGCACTGCCCATAACCTCGCAAAGCACAGGGATAAGTTTGTACATAAACGATTGACGTTGAGCAAGAAAAGTATATCCATAGCGCACCGCACGCCGCAAAATTCGGCGAATAACATACCCCGCCTTTGCATTGGAAGGCAACTGTCCGTCAGCAATCGAAAAAGCAATGGTGCGAATATGGTCTGCAATAACTCGCATAGCAACAATTTCAGTTTCTCCATGCGTAGAATGAAGGCTGACATTCGTAATTTTCTCTATTTCCTTTATTATCGGCTGAAAAATATCCGTGTCGTAGTTTGACAACTTGCCTTGCAATGCCATACACAACCGTTCAAAGCCCATTCCTGTGTCTATGACTTTGTTTGGCAACCCTTCAAGCGAGCCGTCTGACTTGCGATTAAACTGCATAAACACAAGATTCCAAATTTCAATCACTTGCGGGTGGCTTTGATTAACGAGCGTAAATCCGTCTATTTCAGCACGTTCTTTGTCGGGACGAATGTCAATGTGAACCTCCGAACAGGGACCGCACGGACCTGTATCGCCCATTTCCCAAAAATTGTCCTTTTTGTTGCCGTTGAAGATCCTGTTCTCAGGCAAAAACTGCTTCCAATAACCTGCTGCCTCGTTGTCGCGTTCAAGGTTATCTTCGATACTTCCTTCAAACACAGTAACATACAGTCGATTTTTGTCCAATCCAAGTACTTCGGTCAAAAACTCCCACGCCCATCCAATCGCTTCCTTTTTGAAGTAGTCGCCAAACGACCAATTGCCAAGCATTTCAAACATTGTATGGTGATAGGTGTCATGTCCGACCTCCTCCAAATCGTTATGTTTGCCACTTACACGAAGGCATTTCTGGCTATCGGCAACACGCGGATATTTTATCGGGTCATTGCCCAAAATGATGTTTTTGAACTGATTCATACCCGCATTGGTAAACATAAGCGTAGGGTCATCCTTAATTACCATCGGTGCAGATGACACAATTTTATGATTTTTTGAAGCAAAAAAATCAATGAAAGATTGTCGTATTTCTTTAGACGTCAGCATATTATAATCAACAAACTATGGGTTATAACGTTAAATCGTATTTAACAAAAAAAAATCAAGTTGCAAAGTTAACAAAATTTTATTACTTTTGCCTCACTCTGTTTCTAACAAATTCGGTTTTTTACAAATTCATTTATGGCAAAAAAAACAAAATTCCATTTTAATCAAGAAACTCTGTCATTTGAAAAGATAGAAATGACTTTTGTGAAAGTGGTAAAATATGTTGCGCTGCATCTTTTTACAGGTTTGGGATTGGGAGTGATAGCATTTTTTGTTATTTCTTCCGTTTTACCCTCTCCTTTGGAAAAAAGTTTGCGAAAAGAAAATGCCGAATTGAAAAACAATTACGCAATTCTTGACAGGCGAATTAGCGGAATGAATGGTATAATGGCAGATTTGCAACAGCGGGACAACAATCTTTATCGCGTTATCTTTCAGACAGACCCAATCGACAGGTCGCTCAGACACAGCAATGTAATAAAGGAATACGACAAAATCGACAATATGAGCAATTCGCGATTAATAGACTATGCTATTGACAAGGCAAATGATGTGGCGAAGCAGATTTATGTTCAGTCAAAATCATACGATGAGCTTTTCCTGCTTTCCAAAAAACAGGAGGAAAAATTGCAGTGTTTGCCGGCAATTCAGCCTGTTATGAATAAGGATTTGAGCAGAGTTGCCTCAGGCTACGGCTACCGAAACGACCCCGTATATCACACAACAAGGTTCCACGCAGGAATGGACTTTACAGCACCCACAGGAACAGACATATATGCTACAGGCAACGGGAAAATCGACTTTGCAGGCTGGCGACAGGGTTACGGCAATTGCGTGATTATCAATCACGGTTTTGATTATGAAACCCTTTACGGGCACTTGAGCACAATTTCAGTGCGTGAAGGGCAAAAGGTAACTCGTGGTGAGATTATCGGTTTGGTTGGCAGCACAGGCAAATCCACTGGACCTCACCTGCATTATGAGGTTCATTTCAGAGGACAGATTCAAGACCCAAGAAACTTCTATTTTCTCGACCTGACCCCAGAAGAGTATGACAGAATGATTTCATTATCTGAAAATTCGGGACAGGTATTTGATTAGTTGAAAATTGAAAATTAGATGCACTTAACTGCATGATGCAACTAAGGCAATAAAAATAAATAACTTATAATAGTTTTCAAAAAAAAGCAGAGATGAAAAAAGTAGATTTCACTTATGATATAGATAAACATAAAATGTTTATCTATTCGCAGATGCCAGAGCGTTTAAAGCGTTTATATGTTGGGTTGGAAGCAATGAAAGCGGGCTATAACGGTGTTGCCGAAGTGTCCGAGCAATTTGATGTTCATAAACATACAGTCAGGCGAGGGAAAAAAGAATTGATAGGCAATTATAAAAATGCGGGACGAGAATGGGAAACATCAAAGCATCCGAAAGAAGTAAAGGTATATGATTTCATTGATAAGGAGTTAGGCAAA
>JAITNR010000268.1 GCA_031290375.1 Prevotellaceae bacterium
ATCCTCATCGCTTTGAAAGCGTTTATAAAATTCTATTGAATTCACTCCTGTAAATTTTTCTCTTGTTTTCACGCTACAAAGGTAGCATTTTTTGGGGCGACCTAAACGCTTATACCAAATATTTTTTTACATTATCCAATAATGGGCAAAAATTTGTAATCTTTAATCAGTAGCGGTTTCCGTTCCCGAATTAATGAAATGGCTTTCTGGAGCTTGTTTTCAGAACATTTGCTCACCTCAACCGGAAGAAACCAATCAGGACCGGATATGATACTTTGAGCAATATTTTCAATGTTGATGTCCGTATCTCCCAAGGCAGTACCTACCGTTCCGATAACGCCGGGCTGGTCTGTCGTCTTGATAATCAAAAGGTAAGATGACAGATAATCAGAAAAGTTTGCCATCTTATATTGAACAGGACTCACCGGTGCCAGAAAATCTTTCATAAAACCATGTTTGGCAATAAAAACCACATCAGAAACCACAGCACTGCCGGTTTCCAAAGCTCCGGCTCCCTGTCCGACAAAAATATGTTCACCCGAATACAAAGCATTCAATTTGATGGCATTGGTAGCACCGGAAATATTATGCAGAAAATCGCTGTCGGGCACTATGGCAGGCCGCACGTAAGCAAAGACTTCGTTGCCCTGCTTAGTTGCAAAAGCAATCTGTTTGACAGTACTGCGGATACTTTTCGCCACCATAAAATCCTCCTTCCAAACGGTTGTAATACCTTTGACGGCGAAATTTTGAGTACGCGCCTCTATTCCGTAGATGAGTTGCACCAAAATTTTTAACTTGTTGGCTGCATCCATTCCGTTGATGTCCAATTCAGGATTTAATTCGGCATATCCTAGCCGTTGAGCCAGTTGTAAAGCCTCTTCAAATGATTCTCCCTGATTGCTCATTCTGCTCAAAACAAAGTTGCTCGTTCCATTAACAATCCCCGATACTGTGTTGATAATGTCGCCTGTGAAACTGTCCTGAACCACCTTAATAAGCGGAATTGCACCGCAAACAGAGGCTTCATATCCAACGGCTTTTTGCTCATTTTTGGCATATTCAAAAATATCATATCCGTGTTTTGCCAGAATGGCTTTGTTGGCGGTTACCAAATGTTTTCCATTTTTTAGTATCCGTTTGTGCAAATCGTGAATATAAACACTGCTTCCTCCCACCGTTTCGATTATCAGTTCAACAGTCGGATTTTGAAGCGACTGTTGAATATACTTTTCACAATCCTCGTTGCTCAGCACATCTGCATCGGCACAAAACAAATCAATGGGAAGTCCGTACTTTTTGGCAGCAGCCTGTGGATGACGTGTGATAATCCGCTCTATCTTGAGTTGACGGTTGCCTGCTCTTTTGGCTAATTCTACTGATGTATCGTAGATGATTTTGGCGGTTCCTCCTCCGACATTTCCGCAGCCGATGATGACTATATTAAAATTTCTCATATTTTTTGTATTGATAATTTTTCTGTCTGCAAATATACATTTTTTTTGTATAATTTGGTTAATAATTGCAAAATGGGTACTCCAAATTCACAAATGTATGTCCTCAATTCACTAATTGTTCATTATTTATTATTTCGTTTATTAATAATTAATTGAATAATATTAAAATAAAGTGCGAGTGCCGTTTCCCGCCAACAATTGACAGGCGATAAGGAGGCATTGTTATTGAGATAGTAGAATTTTGGTGGGAGAATATCACTTCCTTTTTCTTTATCTCTTTGATACTCGTAATGCAGTGTATTCGTGTCATATTCAAGGTGTCCGGTGATATAGAGCTGTTGATGGTCAAATGCGGACAAAAGAGTCGGTTCACTGTCCAAAGAAGCTAGAATTGACAGGTCATATTGTGATGTAAAATATTCTCGTTTGATGTGTGAATATCGAGAATGGGGCATATTAAAGCCATTTTCGATTTGATACAAAAATGGAGAGTCGGGTTGCTCTACCGTCTGTGGAAAAATTCCGAAACATTTACGTTGCAGGGGATATTTATTGATGCCAAAGAAGTGGTACAAAGCGGCTTGTGCTGCCCAACAGATAAAGACAGTGCAAATAACGTTTGTTTTTGAAAAATTAAATATCTCCTGTAACTCCTTCCAATAGATAACATTTTCAAAATCGAGATGTTCTACCGGTGCGCCTGTAATAATGCAGAGGTCAAACTGTTTGTTTTTTATCTGTTCAAGAGTGTTGTAATGCTCTTTGAGGTATGTCAAATCGGTGTGCCTGCTTTGGTAAGTGGCAGTAGTAAGCCAGGTAATATCGGGTGTTATTCCGTTCTCTTTGAGTAGTGTGATAATCTGTTGTTCAGTTGTTTCTTTGTTGGGCATAAGATTTAGAACAACTGTTTTTAAAAGAATACTATTCATTTATTAATGGACAATGAATAATTAATTAATTAATAATTAATTTCGTTTGCTTTTTTTACTTTTTGAAAAAGTGCTGAGGCAAATACGAAGTTGTTCAGTGCTTGGTTGTCGGCAGTGAAAATAGATTCTTTTGAGCCTTTCCAAGCCAGATTGCCTTTGTCGATAAGGATAATATTCTCGCCGATTTCCATTATTGAGTTCATATCGTGGGTGTTGATGATGGTTGTGATGTTGTATTCCTGTGTTATTTCTTCGATCAGTCTGTCGATAAGGATTGAGGTTACCGGGTCAAGTCCTGAGTTTGGTTCGTCGCAGAAAAGGTATTTTGGGTTCAGGGAAATTGCTCTGGCAATTGCAACACGTTTTTGCATTCCGCCGCTTATTTCGGACGAAAAAAGATTGAAAGAGTCGGGCTTTAGACCTACCCTTGTAAGACAAAATTCCGCCCGTTCTCTGATTTGAACCAAGTTGTTTTTTGAAAACATTTTTAGCGGAAACATCACATTTTCTATAACCGTCTGCGAATCAAACAGTGCCGAGCCTTGAAACAGCATTCCAACCTTTCGCCTGAGAGTTTTCACTTCTTTGTCTGACAGGTTGGCAATGTTTAGTCCGTCATATAAAATTTGTCCTGAATTTATCGGATACAGTCCTATTATGCTCTTCATGAGAACAGTTTTTCCGGAGCCGCTTTGTCCGATTATCTGGTTGATTTTTCCGCTGTAAAAGATGGCGGAAATATCATTTAGCACTTGTTTGTCATCGAAAGACTTGAAAAGATTTTTTACTTCAATCATTTTGTATTGCAAATTATTAATTTTCAGACTAATAAAAGTTGCGTCAGTATAACGTTTGCAACGAGCAGAAGAATACTGCTATTAACCACTGCGTTGGTGCTTGCTCTGCCTACGTCTATTGCTCCGCCGTGTGCGTAATATCCGTAAAAAGCCGATACCGAGGCAATTATAAAGCCGAAAAAGAACGATTTTATAATGGAATAGAAAAAGTAGTAAGGGACAAAGGCGTACTGAATACCGTACATAAAGTCTGACAGGGTAATCATATTGGTAAAAATGGCTACTCCGCAACCTCCTGCAAGCCCCATAAACACGCTAAGTGTAACGAGTAGCGGCATACATAGCATCAGTCCTGCCACTTTGGGCAAAATGAGGTAATTAGCCGAATTTACGCCCATAATGTCGAGTGCATCAATTTGTTCGGTTACTCTCATTGTGCCGATTTCGGAGGCAATATTGGAGCCCACTTTGCCTGCAAGTAGAAGGCTCATGATGGTTGATGAAAATTCGAGCAGCAGAGTATCTCTAAGTACGAGTCCTGTGCTGTAGCGTGGCAGCATTGGGTTTTCGGTGTTCATGATGGTTTGCATTGTCATTATCACGCCCATAAAAATTGAGACAATCAAAATAATTCCAACTGTGTTGATACCTAACTTTTCCATCTCTACCGGCAATTGCTTCCAAAATATTTTCCAGTTATCCGGTCTGGAAAACATTTTTCTCATCAGCTCAACATATTTTCCTGTCTGTTCAAAAAATCTTTTTAGCATAATTCGGTTACAACTGATTGGATTTTGATAACTTTAATTTTGAATTCTTGCAAAGTTAATACTTTTATTCCAAGTAGATAACAAAAAAATCAGTTAACCCCCCCAAAAAAACATTTTGTTTATTAAAAAAATTGGTATAAGCGTTTAGGTCGCCCAAAAAAAATGCTACCTTTGTAGCGTGAAAACAAGAGAAAAATTTACAGGAGTGAATTCAATAGAATTTTATAAACGCTTTCAAAGCGA
>JAITNR010000026.1 GCA_031290375.1 Prevotellaceae bacterium
CCGATGGTCAGCATTGTGATCGCCCTTCGCGAATTGTACAAAAACAAGGTCTATCGCGACCGAATATTAGATATTTTAGAGGCAAAGCTGGTTACAGGCAAACCTAAAACCGGTCGTCCGGGAATGGAATTGTGGCCTATTTTTGTATTGGCACAACTTCGTCTGTCCAAGCATTTAAGCTATGGAGAACTCCATACTGTAGCCAATTATAACACATTGATTCGTCAGGTGATGGGGATTGAAACGGAAGAGAGCTTCGGGAAAGAGGAAATCCCCTATCAAACCATTTATGATAATGTTTCTTTGCTTGATGATGAGACAGTTAAGAAGATAAACGAGGTAGTAGTATCTTTCGGTCATGGCGAAGTTTTCAAAAAAAAAGAGACGGAAGCATTGCGTGTCAAAACCGATAGTTTTGTGGTCGAGAGCAATGTTCATTTTCCAACGGATTACAGTTTATTGTGGGATTGCGCGCGTAAAAGTTTGGACACAATAAATTGGTTTACAGCTAAATATCCAACAGAAATGCAGGGTTGGAGAAAGACAAAGTATTGGCGCAAGACACTCAAATCGCTAATGCGAAGAGTAGGCAAAGCCAATTCATCGGGCGGAAAAAACAAGGCAGCACGACTCAAAAAAGAGGTAAGTGAATATCTTGCTCAATCCAAATCTTTGTACGAAAAGCTGTTTCTTTGTATTCCAAATCTTCCGATAAAAGAAGTAAAAGACTTGGCATCAGCTATTTTACTCGAACAATATCTGTTATTTTTAAACAAACACAACAGGGCTTTGCTCGAAAAACTTATCCCTGAATTGATACTTCCCAAGAAACGTTTATCCCGTTGCCCGGATAGAGGGAAAGCGCATTTTAAGCGTTATGTCGGTTTGGCTGTTGTCTCCTATAATCTGTGCTGCATCGGGCGTAAACTCCAAAAAGATTACCGAAAAGCAGAACAGTTGGCACAAGCTAACATCCGGAAGAATGCGGCTTAGATAAATCACTTCTAATCAGATGGAAAGATAAAAAAGTAAGGGATTACTATGTCTTATTGGATAGCAAATTGGGGCTTTTGTGTAAATTTTCCTGATTTTCTTCCCATCTATGGAGGTGAGAGTAATTTTTTTGTGTGACAAACAAGAATATGACTTAATTTTAACATTACGTTTTTTAACATTTAGCGGGCGCTTTCAAAAAAAAGTGGGTTTTCGGACAGACACTAATTAGTAATTAAAAAAATTAATGTACATTTGCACAAAATAAATTTGTATTTTTTACGTTAAATATTCTATGCCGGCTAAAGATGTCAGAAAAATTTTTATAACACTGTGTTTTGCGGTATTTTTAATAGGTTGTTCAGCTAAAAAGAATACGTGGTTGAGCCGTAATTATCAGAATTTTGTTACAAGATATAACGTAAAATATAATGCCGTAACAAATTTTGACGATGGGCTTAAAGCGTTGATTGCAAACAACAAAGACGACTATTCGGAAATATTGCCGTTATACCCCACTGTAACTAAGGAAACTGCGGGTGCAATATCCTCCCAGATGAACACAACGATAGAAAAGTGCCGTAAGTCAATAAAACTTCACTCTATTCGTAAAAAACCATCTAAAAAGCCGCCAGGAATGAGTGATATAAACTATCACAAGTTCAGAGAACAGGAGGAATATAACAGGCAAATTCCAAATGCGTGGTTGCTGCTTGGCAAAGCCGAATTTTACGGGGCTGAATTTATCGGAGCAATATCCGATTTTAACTATGCAATAAGGCATTATCCCGAAAACAATGTGCTTAATTATGAGGCAAAACTTTGGAAAGTGCGTTCGTATTCCGAAATGGATTGGCTCAACGAAGCGGAAAGCGAACTTCAATCTATCAAGGAAAATGCAGTGCCTTATCAACTTACAGGACTTTATTCTGCTTTTAAAGCAAATTTATTGATAAAACAAAAACGATACAAAGAGGCTATTCCATTTTTGGAACTTGCTATAAAAAAAGAGAAAGACCGCTATCAACTCTCCCGTTTTGAGTTTGTCTTGGGGCAGTTGTATGAGGCTGATGGACAAAAAAATCAGGCTTCGGAACATTTTCACAATGCAAAACGCAAAGCTCAGAATTACGATATGATTTTTAATGCTCAATTAAAAGAATATCAAACTATTACCAACAATTCCAAAGCAATCAAAGGTTTGGAAAAAATGGCTAAAAGCAGCAACAATACAAATTACCTTGACCAGATTTATTACGCGGTAGGCAACAGATACCTTGATGCAAACAACAAACCAAAGGCTATTGAGAGTTACAAAAAGGCGATGAAATTCAGTACTCGAAACGGACTTGAAAAAGCGATTGTTGCCCTTAAACTCGGCGATTTGTACTATGCAGACAGGGAATACATCTATGCTGCCCCCTTCTACGACTCGGTGGTGAAGATGATGCCCGCAACGCATAGGGAATACAAGCGGGCGGAAAATTTGTCAGGCATTTTGGGCGAATTGGTGCAAAATTACGAAACTGTGCATTTACAGGACAGCCTTTTGTTTCTCTCAACTCTGTCGGAAGCCGAGCAGATGAAGGTTGTGGAAAAAATTATTGCAGACCTCATAGAACAGGAAAAAAAGGCAGCACAGGATTCTGCCGACCGAGCCGCTCTGAGTGTGGCTATGGCTGCAAGCAGTTCTTCTCCGAGTTCCTCGTCTTATCAAACACCCGGCACAGTCAGGTCTAACGAGTGGTATTTTTACAATACAAACCTTGTAAATCAGGGCAAACGGGAATTTGAACGCCTTTGGGGAAGAAGAAATTTGGAGGACAATTGGCAGCGAACAAGTAAAATTTCTTCTTCAAGTCTGCCAAGCAGTGATGACGACAACGATACCGACACACTGAACATTGCGGATACAGTTGTTATGGACAAACACAATCCTGCCCACTATCTGGCTCAAATTCCTAAAACAGATGAGCAGAAACAAACAGCCTTAACCTCAATTGCGACTGCTCTTTACAACATGGGAACGATTTTTGAAAATAAACTTGGGGACGACATCAGTGCAGACACTACCTACAAGGAATTTCAAACTCGCTTTGCCCAAGACGAACGAAAAGTTGATACTTATTATTCTGTATATCAAATAAATGGGCGTTTACAAAATCAAATTGAGCAAAATATTTTCAGAGAAAAAATTATTGACGAATTTCCTGCCAGCAAATACGCCCTAATGCTTTCTGACCCGAATTACGCGGAAAAAATGGCTAAAATTCTTGTTATTCAGGACTCGCTTTATACTCAAACGTATTATGCCTATACCAAGAGTGATTTTTCTGCGGTAAAAGGCAATTACGAGCTTATGCAAAGCGAGTTTTCACTTTCGGAGCTGATGCCTAAATTCACTTTTTTGAATGCCCTTTCGATAGCAAAAACAGGCACGCAAGACAATCTGGCTGTTGCTCTTACGGATTTGATAGAAAAATACCCTAACAGCGATGTTACCCCGATGAGTCGTGATATTCTGGCTTTGATAAAACAGGGCAAAGAAAACTCGAATGTTGTGGATACTGCAACGCTCGTTTCCAGACGGACTCGGCAAACACAGTCAACAATCGACAGCATCATGGTTAGTGTCGGCAATTTTACGGCAAATGTTTCTGAACCGCAAAACATTGTGTTTGTGTGCAAAATCGACAATATAAACCTGCTGAATAATATGCTCTACGATGTGGCTGCATACAATTTTAACAAGTTTTTGATAAAAAATTACGATTTTGAGCTGAAAAGAATCGACAGAAAAGATTTGCTGGTGATTTCCGGTTTTGAAAACATGGAAGAGGCAAACTGGTATAAAAAACTGTTGATTTCTGATATGGCTTTTGCTGGCAAAAATTATATCAATGATTTTATGGTGATAACAGTATCTGACTCAAACCTGCAACTGCTTGGTTCAGGTCGCACATTAGACGACTATTTGAAGTTTTCAAATAAATGATAAAAACTGTTCGTTGGATAATATTTATCTTGTGTTCGGGCTTTTTAATATATAAAATTGCTCGTATTGAGGATTTTTCGCTCTTTTGGGACAGTCTTAAAAACCTGACTATAAGAAATTTTTTTCTGTTGTTTGTCGCATTTTTCCTGTTATTTGCTAATTTTTTGACCGAAAGTATCAAATGGAAAATCCTGTTAAAAAATATTTTTTTGATAAATCTTGTTTCTTCAATAAAAGCAGTTGTTTGGGGTCAAGCGGGGGCGTTTGTTACACCCAACAGCATTGGAGAGTTTCCGACAAGGGCGTTGAATATCCCCGATGGGTACAGGCTAAAAGCAGTTACAATGGGGTTTGTGGGCAGTCTGGCACAAACTGTCGCAATCACTGTCTGCGGATTGGTTGCCTTGTTGGTCTATGTTTTGGGAAGCAGAATAGAATTAACATCATTCCACTATAAAACAGTACTTTATGCAGGTTTGTCAATCTCGGTTTTGCTGATTTCGACATATATTTTTCTGCCGAATTTTGGCAATTTATTACAAAAAAGTCGCTTTGGAAAATTAAGACAGTTCTCCGATGCACTTCGTTTTTTTACTGTAAAACAATCTGTTTCAGTTTTTTTGCTCTCTTTTTTAAAGTATTTGATTTTCAGTACTCAATATTTTTTAATATTGAATTTTTTCGGAGTAAAATTTTCATTATCAGAGGCATTAACAGCGATGCCTGTCTTTTATCTTTTTCTCACTTACATTCCTCTTATGAACATTTTTGAAGTGGCAGTCCGTTCTTCTGTGGCAATTTTTGTTTTCGGCTATTTCACGCAGGACATAGCTGCGATCATAGCCGCAAGTACGCTTTTTTGGCTTATGAATTTTTGTTTGCCTACTTTTATTGCACTTTTTTTGGTAAAGAAGTGAATTTTACGAGCTTCTGTCCAGCAATTTTTTTACTAAATGGCAAATCTTTTTTTGAAGTGATAGATTCAAAATTAAGCATATAGTAACGAAAAATAAATAACTTATAACGGTTTTTAAATATTGTATTCTGTAAAATAGATAGTTATAAATTATAGCTTAATATGTTATTTATTTCACATGCCATAATAATAATAAAATATGGATAAAAGTATTGCAAAAAAAATGTAACTTTGTCCTACAAGCAAACAATCCTTAAATGAATCCTTTACGTCAATTAAATCACTCATTATCAGCGGCAATAGTATTTAATTTTTTATTGTCGTTGTTTTGGTGGTTGCCCTGGATTTTGGGTTTTCACGCACCGGAGGCTGTAACAGTAACCGCATTTTATACATTAAAACTCTTCGATTTATCAGGTTTATGGGTGGTGCTGTTGGAATTTGTTGTGTGTGCTTTGTTGATTTTTTGGACAAATCACAGATTTTTTTTCAGGGATATCAATACCATTACCTATCTGCAATTTTCGCTTATGGGGCTGATGTGTACAACTTGGTTCGAGTCGCAAACATTTGGAAATCACACCATAGCAGTAATATTTTTTGTTTTTGCCGTTTCACAACTTTTGAAAATAAATGACAGCTCCAAAAATATTTCAAAATCGATTTTGAACACTTTTGTTGCATTAAGTATCTCATCTGCATTTGTTTATCAATATTTTTATACGATACCTGTTTTCATTTTTGGATTTTTATATTTTGCAGCTATAAATCGTCTGAGAATACTGTTTATATCGCTTGTCTCAATCGTTGTGCCTGCAATCGTGTTTTTGGGTTTTTGCTATATAACGGACTCAATAACGGTTTTTACCGATTATTTTTTTAAAATATTTTCCTTTGTAACAGGTCCATTTGACATTATTTTTCAAGAAAAATTGGAACTCTTCGTTTTAATCTTCTATACAGCAGTTTCTATGATTTTATTTTTAAGAAATAGTCCCAGAATTAAATATAAAACGAAAAAGATAATATATTTTTTTGTACTTTTGTGGTTCGTTTTAACAATACTGACAATTTTATTTAACGATACAGAAATTTTTGTTTTGGCGTGTATTATTTATACATCTTATCTGTTGACACTTAACTTTGTAGAGTTCAAAAATAAATTAAATCGGATACTTTTTGACAGTTTGTTGGTTCTGTTTTTAGCGATGTATGTGATACGAGTTTTTATTAATTTATAATATAAATGAAGAAAAAAGAAAATGAACTTATTGATGCCATAGTGGCAGGAATGCAGGAACAAAAAGCCAAGCGTATTGTTGTGGTGGATATGACAAAGATTGAAGCACCCTGCCGGTATTTTGTAATTTGCGAGGGCACATCTTCTACGCAGGTTGGGGCTATTGCCGACACAATGCGTGATTATGTCCGCATCAATCTCAAACAAAAACCCTTTGCCATTGACGGCTACAACAATGCCGAATGGATTGCAATGGACTATGGCGAGGCTATCGTGCATATTTTCAGGCACGAAACACGAGAATTTTACGACATCGAACACCTTTGGAATGATGCCGAAATTGAGTATGTACCAGATTTGGATTAATAATAACTAATTGAATAACAATAAAATATGAGTAACAATCAAAGTTCGGACAAAAACAGGAAGTTACAATCACAAAAACCTTTTAAACCGAAGTCCAACTACTATTGGATTTATTTTGCGATAGGACTTTTTTGTGTCGCAATGTACTTTTTCCAGGACAAGGCACCCGTAAAAGAAGTGCCTCTTTCCGCTTTTGAGAAAATTTTAAGTGATAGTTGTGTTAACAAAATTGATGTCAACAAATCGCAGGGGATAATTGAGACACAAGTAGATACGGTTTGTGCAAAGGAATTATTTGGTAAGAATGCCAATTTCCACAATGCTAAATCGGTGAAAATCACAACTCAGTATGGCTCAATGGATAGGCTTCAACAAACATTGGACAACCTCAAAAACCAAAACATCTACACAGGCGAAATCAACTATAAGGATGGCAAAGATTTTTTTTCGGTGCTTATATACATTCTGCCTTTCGTGCTGTTAATAGGCTTTATTGTGTTGATGAACAGGCGTATGGGCGGTGCCGGTGGAGGTGGCATTTTTAATGTGGGACGTTCAAAAGCTCAGATATTTGACAAGAAAAACGGAGCGAAAATCACGTTCAAAGACGTTGCAGGTTTGGAGGGGGCTAAGGAAGAGGTGCAGGAGATTGTGTCTTTCCTCAAAAGTCCTGACAAATACACAGAACTTGGCGGTAAAATCCCCAAAGGTGCTTTGCTGGTGGGACCTCCCGGAACAGGAAAAACCCTGCTTGCAAAGGCAGTGGCAGGTGAGGCTGATGTGCCGTTTTTTTCACTTTCAGGCTCGGATTTTGTGGAAATGTTTGTTGGCGTGGGGGCTTCTCGCGTTAGAGACTTGTTTCGTCAGGCAAAAGAATCAGCTCCCTGTATCATTTTTATTGATGAAATTGATGCTATCGGCAGAGCGAGAGGTAGAAATCCGAATATGAATGTGAATGATGAACGAGAAAATACTCTCAATCAACTGCTTACTGAAATGGACGGTTTCGGCTCAAACAGCGGCGTGATAATACTTGCCGCCACCAATCGTGCCGATATTCTGGATAAGGCTCTTTTGCGTGCAGGACGCTTTGACAGGCAAATTCACGTAGATTTGCCCGATGTGCACGAGCGAAAGGAAATTTTTGAAGTTCATCTTCGTCCCCTCAAACTTGACAGTTCGTTGGATATTGACTTTTTGGCACGTCAAACGCCCGGTTTTTCGGGTGCGGATATTGCCAATGTCTGCAATGAAGCAGCTCTGATTGCAGCAAGAAACAGCAAAAAGTCGGTCGGGAAACAGGATTTCCTTGATGCCGTAGATAGAATTGTAGGTGGATTGGAGAAAAAAAACAAGATAATGACTGATGAGGAGAAACGTGCTGTTGCCTTTCACGAGGCAGGACACGCCACAGTAAGTTGGATGCTCGAACACGGCAACCCGCTTGTGAAAGTAACAATAGTGCCGCGCGGAATGGCTTTGGGTGCGGCTTGGTATCTGCCTGAAGAACGGCAGTTTACCACAGTCGAACATATAAAGGATGAAATTTGCGGACTGCTCGGCGGACGTGCCTCCGAAACAGTGTTTTTCAATACCGCCTCGACAGGTGCCCTAAACGACTTGGAACGTGCCACAAAGCAGGTTTATGCAATGGTTGCCTACTACGGAATGAGCGAAACATTGCCAAATCTGAGTTATTACGACTCTTCGGGGCAATACGATTTCGGTTTTGTAAAACCATATTCCGAAACCACAGGGCAAAATATTGACAAAGAGGTGCAAAAACTCATTGACGAACAGTTTGAGCGTGCAAAAAAGATTTTACGTAAAAACGAAGAAGGTGTTAGGAAAATAGCGCAGATATTGACCGATAAAGAGGTGCTTTTTGCCGATGACGTAAAGGCAATTCTTGGCGAACGTCCTTGGAAAAGCCGTAGCGATGAAATACTTTTGAATGAAAAATAATCAAATAATTCTGTTTTGTTTGATAAAAAACTTAGATATAATTTTAAACGAATAGCTCAGTAAATAAACCCCCAAGAAATAAAAATGCACTCAATTATTGAGCCAATAGACAAAGAACCTTTACAGTCGGAACTGAAAGGAAAACTTTTTTACAGAACCAAAAAGGCTGGCAATGAAATTTATATAGTGAACACTTACAATGCTCCTTCTGTTGTTAAGGAGATAGGGCGATTGCGGGAGTTGTCGTTCAGAAACAACGGCGGGGGCAGCGGCAATCCATTTGATTTGGACGTTTATGATACCCTTGAAAAGCCGTTTGAACAACTTATTGTGTGGAATCCATCCGCAATGGAAATTATCGGCGGATACAGGTTTTTGCACGGCAAAAATGCCAAGTTTAATGAAAACGGTATCCCTGAATTGCCTATCGGACACATTTTTGATATCTCCCAAAAATATATCGATGAATATCTGCCTTACACAATCGAACTTGGAAGAGCGTTTATCCAGCCCAAGTATCAGTCGATTAAGATGGGCTTGAAGAGTCTCTATTCGCTTGACAACCTTTGGGACGGACTTGGAGCGATGGTAATGAGTTATGACGATGTGAGTTACCTCGTGGGAAAGGTTACCATTTATCCGCAAATGTCCACCAAAGCTCGTTATGCGATTGTATATTTTCTTTCAAAATTTTTCCCTGACAATGAAAATTTATTAATTCCCATGGAAGCAGAAACAATTTCTAAGAAATATATTGCCTCTTTTGATAAAATTTTTACAGGAAATACAATAAAAGATAATTTTAGCATACTTAACAAGTTTGTGAAAAAAGCGGGTGAAAATATTCCGCCGCTCATTCGTGCCTACATTGAGCTGTCGGATTCGATGAAGACTTTCGGCACCTGTATTGACAGGGAGTTTGGGTATATCCACGACACTGGAATTATGATTACCATAGACGATATTTATCAGGACAAAAAGGAGCGTTATCTCGAAAGTTACCTTATAAAGAGCAGCATTTTGCCCAAGCGAATGATTAAATTTTAAAAAAAATATGACAATAGAACAGCAACAGCAAAGCATAATAGATGAGTTCGCCGTTTTTGACGACTGGCTTGACAAATATCAGTATATCGTGGATTTGGGCAATTTGCTCAACGATTTTCCGCAGGATCAGGAAAAGGACGAAAACCTTATAGAAGGTTGTCAGAGCAAGGTCTGGATAGTGTCTGATTATAAGGACGGAACGGTTACATTTAAGGCAAAAAGCGATGCTGTCATAGTAAAAGGCATAGTAAAAATGCTTATGGATGTACTTTCGGAGCGTACTGCGGACGAAATTATTGCCTGCAATCTGTATTTTATAGACAGTATCGGACTAAAAGAGCATTTATCTCCCACTCGTTCCAATGGGCTTAACGCTATGGTTAAACGAATGCGGCTCTCTGCAATGGCATACAAAGCGAAGTTTGAACTAAAAAATGAAAACTGAAAATGCACATAGAAGAATTACACGAATATTGCCTGTCGTTGAAGGGGGCTACCGAGAGTTTTCCGTTTGACGAAAGTACATTGGTGTTCAAAGTCGCAGGAAGAATGTTTGCGGTGATACCGTTGGAAAAGACTGATTTGCAGATTACTCTGAAATGCGACCCCGAAAAAGCTATCGAATTACGAGAAAAATATACTTGCGTTGAGCCTGCTTTTCATTTCAACAAAAAAAGTTGGAACTCCATTTACCTCAACAGCGGAATGAACGATGAGCAGATAAAACACTGGATTTGTCATTCCATTGAGCAGGTGATGCAAAAACAGCCCAGGCGGGTCAAAGAGGAATATTACAACTTTAAAAAATCAAATTCCAGAGAAACATAATCGGGTAGGGTAGGGGGATTACTTTCTGCTCTCTGGTGCATCGTGCGTACCCTCGTACACGGCGGTTTTTCCTGACTTCTACGGACAAAAATTACAAAGTAATGTTACTCAATGACTTACAAAAACAGCGAGCCACTACATTTTTTAATTTTCGAGTAATTGATAAGGTACTAAACTTCGGTGTTTTTTCATTGCTTGATATATTATTTGTGTGTCTTTTGACGTTTTGGCAGGCAGAACGTACCGTTTCTGTTTTTTCGGGTCAATAAGGATACTTTCCTGTACAGACCACTTTTATGAACAATGAATAATTGATTACGTTAGTCGTATTGTATTTTCAATTTTTCAATTATTCAGTTACTTTATTTAGCCGTATGGGTTGAATTAATATCATTGTTCAACCCATACGGGTGGGCCGGCATAAATATAATAATGTCCTTCCTTATTTTTAGTGTCCTAATTTTTTGAATGATTGATTTTCAGCAATTTAAGTATCTGAAAAATTCATATTAGGATTGAAAATATATGTTAAAAAAGTTCATTTATGCCACCCCACCTGTCGGGATAAACCGAACAAGGCAAAGCCTTGTCCGAACAGGGGGTGACAAGCGCCCTCCATGACTTTGTCATTGCGGGCTTGACCCGCAATCCCCTGATAATCGTTAATCACTAAAAATTGCGCGAAGCGCAAAAAGAACACGAAAGTGTTCCACTTGGATAACCCCTTGCAAGCGAAGCGCAGCACGGGGTAAATGAACAATCTCCCCCCTCTCTCAACTCGGAACGAGTTGAACCGGCGATGCACTTGTTCAGCTCCTATCGGAGCTGAGAGGAGGAGAGAGTCTTTTTTACCCCGGGCTGCGCTTCGCTGGCCCGAGGTTATCAAAATTTGATGCCTTCGGCATCATTATAGCCCGATTTGAATTAATTCAGATTGATTCTTAAAATAATAGCTATCCCTTTTTTGTTTATTTCAAAAAAACAATTACCTTTGCCCAATTATTATACAACATATAAACAATTAAAAATTAATTTATAAAGAAATAAAAAACATTTTTAAGTACATAACATATTAATAGAAAAGCGTTTTGCTTTTATTCTTGTTCTAAGAAACTTAGACAATTTCAACACGTACAAGAGTTAGTAAGCGCTCACGTGAATGCGTGGGGCTAACTTATTTGTACGTGTGGGCAGTC
>JAITNR010000055.1 GCA_031290375.1 Prevotellaceae bacterium
TAACATGTGTCGTTACGAACAGATAGTCCGCCTGCAACTTTTGCCGATTAAATATTAAATTACATTAAATTTAATTTTATAAAACACTGATAGATAGATAGATAGATAGATAGATAGATAGATAGATAGATAGATAGAATTTACAAATAAAGTGAAAAAAAATATTTTTTTCTCATTTTATTGATTTAACTTTGCAGTGATTTTTCGGTGGAGTTTTTATTCGGACTTCGGCTCTGTATGAAAATGAATTATTAGAAGTCCCCATAAACAAGTTTTTTGTAAAAAGAGAGAGCCGAGTACTGATAATGAATTTGTACAGTCTATGCTTTCAATCCAAGTTCCGCGCGTTTCTGTCTGCCGTAACTGCGATACGGGTCAAATTCAATTTCCACCTCAGACTCAATCAAGATTGACGAACGGGACAATTCAAATTCAAGATACTTTATCGAAATCCCTCGAGCAAACCACTGACTTTCATAATAAGTCTTAATGTTCAGTTCGGGCATATCTTCGAGAATATCAGAGGAATATATGTCTTTCGATTTTTTTTCTGATTTCAACAAATTCTTTTCCACCAAAATGTCTGTATAGGTAAAAAGGAAGTTGCTGTCCGTTTTTAAATGAATTTTGCCATTGTCCTTTAATACTTTTTTGTACAGGTTCAAAAAGTGTGTGGAAGTAAGCCTTTTACGCAGTTTTTTCATCTGCGGATCCGGAAAAGTAAGCCAAATTTCATCAATCTCATTTCCTGCAAAAAACACACTGATATTTTGAATTTCAGTACGTACAAAAGCCGCATTGGACAATTTCAAAAGATTTGCTTCACTGGCGCCACTCCACATTCTCGCCCCTTTGATGTCGATGCCGATATAGTTGCTATCAGGGAACATTTTTGCCAGTCCCAACGTATATTCGCCTCTGCCACAGCCGAGTTCAAGTATTATCGGATTCTGATTCTTGAAGATTTGTTCCCTCCAAAGACCTTTGAATTGAAAATTTTCACCTTTCAATATCTTTTGCAGTTCGAGCTCAAACACATTTGGCATCTGAGCCATTTGAGCAAATTTTTTCAGTTTATTTTTTGACATAACATTTTGGCAGGGCAGCACTTGATACCCACAATACTTAATTTTTTTTTGCAAAGGTAAATATAATTTTTTCAACTTTCAATTAAATTGCATTATGTCCGCAGAACAAAATGTGAATAACCGTAAATGAAACTTACGGTTGAAGACAAGTGATACCTCAACCCGTATGAGTTGAATTAATACCATTGTTCAACCTTATAGGTTGAGGTCTTCCATTTAAGATTACAGTACACCCGAAAAACAATGAATAATGATTAAAAATGAATTTTACTATTCATTTTTTTTACACAATAATCGAAGTATTATTTCGTTATTACATAAATAGCTCCGTTATATGATTCAACTTACAAATATTCACAAGACATACTACACAGGTGCTCCGTTGCACGTACTCAAAGGAATAGATTTGACAATAGAAAAAGGCGAATTTGTCTCAATAATGGGTGCTTCAGGCTCGGGGAAATCAACATTGCTTAACATTCTCGGAATGCTGGACACGTATGACAAGGGAACATATCTACTCGACGGTCGCCTCATAACCGAAATGAACGAAACAAAAGCAGCCAGACTGAGAAACCAGTATATTGGTTTTGTTTTTCAATCGTTCAATCTTATCAACTTCAAAACGGCTCTCGAAAATGTGGCTCTACCACTGTATTATCGCGGCATCGGACGGAAAGAACGAAACAGAACCGCACTCGAATACCTCGACAAACTCGACTTGAGAGATTGGGCAAACCACATGCCAAACGAATTGTCCGGAGGACAAAAGCAACGTATCGCAATCGCACGGGCACTCATAGCAAAGCCGCACGTAGTACTGGCTGACGAACCAACAGGTGCACTCGACAGCGTAACTTCACAGGAAGTAATCAATATTCTACGCTCCATCAACGCCGAAGGACTGACCGTGATAGTAGTTACACACGCCGCCGAAATCTCAGCACAAACCGACAAAATAATTCACCTCAAAGACGGTATGATAAGCGAAATCATATCCAATAAATAAGAAATTTGAAGAATGAAAAATATCTGGTATGAAATATTTCTCGCAATGCGTACCAACAAGTTACGCACCATACTGACAGGCTTTTCTGTAGCATGGGGGATTTTTATACTTATCGTTCTGCTGGCATCGGGAAACGGACTGAAAAACGGTGTACAGAAAAATTTCGATTATATGGCAAAAAATACTGTTTCGATATATGCGGGAACAACCTCCATGCCATACAACGGTTTACAAAGCGGAAGACGATTGAGTTTCTCGCCACAGGATGTGGATTTTTTCAAACATCATTTTCCAAATATAATAGATTATTCGCCTGTTTACAGAAGTTGGAATACAAATATTTCTTTTGGAAAAGAATCGGTAAACACCGTTATTTTTGGAGTCGAACCCGGATATAAGACTCTGAGAACAACCAAAATTAAACAGGGTAGATTTATAAATGAAATAGACATTGCAGAACAGCGAAAAGTGATAATACTTCATCCAAATTTTGTTCAGACACTCTTCCGCGATGTCGAAGTGACAGGGCAATATGTTTTGGTAAATGATGTGCCGTTCCAGGTGGCAGGGGTATATGAGGAGAGTTCTATTTTTCGCACGCCGCCTGCCTATATTCCATTCAATACAGCACAGGCTGTTTTTAATTCGTCAAAATTTATTGATGAAATTGCATTCAACGTAACAGGAGTAGAAACCAAAGAAGAAAGCGACAAATACAGAAAGGAACTGACACGGATTTTGAGCAGCCGCATGCAATTTTCTCCGGAAGACCAACACGCAATTTGGTTCAACGACAGAATATCATCATACAGAGAAACACAACAGATTTTCAGCGTTATTTCAATTTTTGTCTGGATTATCGGGATAGCCACTCTTATGGCAGGCATTGTGGGCATCAGCAATATTATGGTGATTACCGTAAAAGAACGAACGCACGAGTTTGGTATACGCAAGGCTCTGGGAGCAACTCCGGCATCAATATTGAAAGCGGTAGTGCTCGAATCGCTTGTCATAACGCTAATGTTCGGATATATCGGTATGACTCTCGGCGTTTTTATCACCGAAACGGCAAGCGCATTGATGGCTAAAAAACCGACAGGCAATTCGCACGAAGATATGACTGTCTTTGTTAATCCGACAGTTGATATAAATATCGTACTCGGCGCAATGACTGTACTTGTAATTGCAGGGATTATTGCAGGATATATCCCAGCCAAAAGGGCTGTAAGCATAAAACCAATAGAAGCGTTAAGTTTCAAATAACTGAGTAATTGAATATACAATACAGTTAAGTCAATCATTGAGTTATTCTATCAATCAGTTGTTCAGTTATTCAATTATTCAGTTATTTAATTATTCTCATGTTTGAAATTGATTTTTGGCAAAATGTATGGATTACTATTTCGCGCAACAAATGGCGCAGTCTGTTTACGGCGTTCGGCGTATTTTGGGGTATCTTTATGCTGGTGGTTCTGGTTGGTTTCGGCAGCGGCATCAGCAGGTCAATGATGGAGCAAGTCGGACATATATCAGCCAATTCGAGTTTTTTGTTTTCAAGTCGAACAACGGAAGCCTGCAAGGGCTTCAACAAAGGCAGATACTGGGAATTGTCACTTGATGATATGAATGCAGTAATCGAACAATTTCCATCATTAATATACGTCAGCGGAATAATATTTGGCGGTTCTTCCGAACACAACACCGCAAGAGAAGACAAACAGGGCACTTTTCAAGTAATGGGCTTCTCTCCAAACTACAACAAAATCAATCCGAGCAGGATTTTGGAAGGACGCTTTATCAACGAACTGGACATTTTGGAACACCGCAAAGTATGTATCGTAGGCAAAAAAGTAAAGAATGACCTTTACTCGCCCGATGAACAGATTCTCGGTTCGCTTCTCCGAGTGAACGGCATCTATTACAACGTTGTCGGTGTGATGGAAGAATACAGTAGCAATGTAAATCTTTTTGGTAACACGTCTGAGACGATTGTTGTACCTTTTTCCACTTTGCAGATTACGCAGAATTTCGGCAAAAATCTGCATTGTATCGCCATCACGGCAGGAGATAAAGTAGATATTCACAAGTTGGAGGACGAAGTAAAGACGTTGCTCAAGGAGCGTAATATGATTTCCCCAACTGACCCTGAGGGTGTTGAGGCGTTCAATCTGGCTACTGTTTTCAATACCTTCAGGTCTTTGCTTGTTGGCATTGGCATTTTGGTTTGGTTTGTTGGTTTGGGTACGTTGTTTGCGGGTGTTGTTGGGGTCAGCAACATAATGCTGATAACCGTTAGAGAGCGGACACAGGAAATTGGTATTCTGCGGGCGTTGGGCGCATCTCCCGGAGCAATCATCAGGCAAATAATGTGCGAAAGCGTAACAATAACATTTTTAGCCGGCATTGTCGGCATTTTGTGCGGTGTGGGTTTGTTGTCGTTCTTTGAAAACATATTCAGTGCGGGGGACAATCCGATGATGAAGAATTTTCAAATATCTTTTTCCACAGCGATAGTATCCTTGTTGATATTGATGGTATGTGGTTTGTTGTCGGGGTTGTTGCCGTCAAGCAGGGCGATAAAAATCAAGGCGATTGAAGCATTAAGAGACGAGTGAAAAGAACAATTAGTAATGAATAATAATATTTAAAAAAAAATAGTTATGAAAAAAGTAATTAAGATCATTTTGTTGTCGTTGTTAGGTCTTTTGGTTGTCGGGACGTTTGTTTTTCTTTGGAATAAATCCAGACCGAAAATAGTCGAGTACGAAATCATCAGGGCGGAGATAAAAACCATTGAAAAAAAGACCGTTGCTACCGGTAAGATAGAGCCGCGCGACATTGTAATGATTAAGCCTCAAATATCCGGTATCATATCGCATGTTTATAAGCAGGCTGGTCAGCATGTAAAGAGCGGTGAGGTTATTGCACTTGTCAAGGTTATACCCGAAATGAGTTTGGTCAATGCTGCCGAAAGTCGTGTCAATGTGGCTAAAATCGAACTTGACCAGCAGAAAAGCATTTACGACAGGGATAAACAACTGTATGAAAGCAAGGTTATTTCGGCTGAAGAATTTGAGAAATCTACTTCTGCCACTCTTCGTATCAGGGAGGAGTATCAAAATGCTGTTGATAACCTCGAAATAGTCAGGCAGGGTATGGTCAGGCGTTCCGGGTCTTACGGCAATACACGGATTTTATCCACGATTACGGGCACGATTCTTGACATTCCGATAAAGGCGGGCAACTCTGTTATACAGTCCAACACCTTTAATGACGGAACTACCATTGCTGTTGTTGCCAACCTTAACGATATGATTTTTCAAGGCAAAATAGACGAAACGGAAGTGGGGCGTATTAAAGTTGGCATGCCGTTGGTTCTCACTGTTGGTGCGTTACAGAATGTCAGTTTTGATGCTGAATTGGAGTATATTTCGCCAAAGGGTGTGGAGGAGAACAGTGCTGTTATGTTTGAAATAAGGGCAGCGGCATATATTCCCGACAGCATTACAATACGTTCGGGTTATAGTGCGAATGCCGAAATTATTTTGCAGCATCGTCCTGATGTTTTGGCTGTACCTGAAAGCACTGTATCTTTTGAGAATGACTCTACTTTTGTTTATTCTTTTTTGAAAAATAATGGCAAAAAGCAGTTGTTTCAACGGCAGCAGGTTAAGATTGGGCTTTCTGACGGAATGTATGTTGAAATAACGGAGGGGCTTGATACTACTGTTGAAATTAGGGGTAAGGAGAAAAGTTTTTAATGAATAATGAACAATGAATAATATTCATTTCTTCGTCATTGCAAATGGAGCAAAGCAATCCTGCGTCATTGCGGGCTTGATCCGCAATCTCCAATTGAAGCAATCCAGCGTTATTTTCTTCTTAATGAATAATAATGAATAAATATATAAAAAATGAAAAAAATATTTTTTTCAACATTAATATTTTGCCCTATAATTTTGTATGGTCAAAATGTTTGGACACTTGACAAGTGCATCGAATATGCCCAAGAGCGTAACATTACAATAAAGCAGTCGGAATTGCAGCAGAAGAGCAGTCAGCTTGACTTGCAAACGGCAAGATTAAGTTTTTTGCCTGACCTCAATCTTGGTGTCGGGCAGGATTTTGCTTTCGGCAGAGCTACCGGCAGTGATAATGTCATTGTGAGTCAGTCTTTGGCGTCATCTTCGTTGTCGGTTTATTCTTCGATACCTCTTTTCACAGGGTTGCGGCTTGTAAATCAAATACAGTCGAACAAACTTGGCTTGCGGGCTGCTATTGCCGAATTGGACAAGGCAAAAGAAAACCTGACGCTGAACATTGCAAGTTTTTATCTTCAAATTCTTCTGAATAAGGAACTCCTTGCCATTGCACAGGAGCAGCTTGCTCTCAGCAGCGAACAGGTTGAGCGTTCTCAGCAGTTGTTTGCTGCCGGCAGACAGTCTGAGGCAGCACTTTACGAAGCCCGTGCCCAACTTGCCGATGACGAACAAAAACAGGTTGTAGCCAACAACAACCTGCAACTGTCGTTGCTTTCGCTGTGCCAGCTTATCAACTACACCGAGTTGGAGTCTTTCGACATTGCGCAGGCAAATATCGAACTTGCGAACGGATTAAGTCTGTTGTCTTCGCCTGAAGATGCTTACCGGTTTTCGCTTGAACATCGTCCTTCCATTGTTGTGTCTCGATTGTTGCTGGAAAAGAGCCGTAAGGAAGAGAAGATTGCGCAGTCTGCTTTTTATCCTCAGCTTAGCCTTTCGGGTGGATACAGTACGGGCTATTACTATATGTTTAATACTGTTGTGAACCAGCCTTTTTCAAAACAGTTGCTTGACAACGGTGGAGAAAGTGTTCGGCTTTCGCTTTCTGTTCCCATTTTCAATCGTCTTGGCGATGTGAACAGTGTAAAAAAGGCGAAGATAAGTTCTCATTTGCAGGAGTTGTCGCTCGAAAACGCCAAGCAGGAACTTTACAGGGATATTCAGACGGCATATTACAATGCTCTTGCTGCTCTTGAGCGGTATCGTGCCGCGGTCAAAGCCACTGCTGCGGCTCAGCTTGCCTTTGACTTCGAGCAGAAACGTTATGAGAGCGGCAAATCAACTGCTTTGGAATACAGCACTGCAAAGATACGTTTGGAGCGTACCAAAGGCGACGAGGCGCAAGCCAAGTTCGAGTATATCTTCCGTACAAAAATCCTTGACTTTTACAACGGCAAACCGATAGAGATATGATATAGCCAAAGCATCAGTTTCTTTTACTAATTGACAATTAATTTGTACCTTTGCAAAAAATATTAAATTCGCGTAAATTACAAAGTAAATTAAATCTAACTTAAAATGAGTAAATTAAATCTAACGAACCCTCTTGTTTTTTTCGATTTGGAGACAACGGGCGTGAACACCGCTACTGACAGAATTGTAGAACTGACATACCTCAAAGTTGAACCGAACGGTATAGAAACCAGCAAAACAATGAAAATTAATCCACAGATGCATATTCCCGAAGAGGCATCGAAGGTTCATGGTATCTACGATGATGATGTTAAAGATTGTCCTGTATTTGCCGATATTGCACCGGCTTTTGCTCAGGAGTTGCGCGGGTGTGACATTGCAGGCTTCAACAGCAACAAATTTGATATTCCCCTGCTTGCCGATGAGTTTATCCGTGCAAACGTAGATATTGACTTAAAAAAAAGCCGATTTGTTGATGTAATGGTGATTTTTTATAAAATGGAACAAAGAACTCTGTCGGCTGCATACAAGTTTTATTGTAACAAGGATTTGGAAAATGCTCATTCTTCGGAGGCTGACACTATGGCTACCTATAATATTTTGCTTTCTCAACTTGAGCGTTATCCTTCGCTTGGCAGTTCGGTGGAGGCTCTTTCAGAGTTTTCTACTCAAACCAATAATGTGGATTTTGCAGGCAGAGTTGTATATGATGACAATAAGAGGGAAATTTTTAATTTTGGCAAACACAAAGGGCGGTTGGTGAGTGATGTGTTCAAATTTGAACCAAGTTACTACACTTGGATTATGCAGGGGGACTTTTCGCTATATACCAAAAAAGTGCTTACGGAAATCAGATTCAGATAAAAGTTCATTTCATCAATGAAATAAATACTGTTACGGCAAAATAATAACATTACGGAATAAAATCAAAAGATGTCAAACATTATTTCTCTTACAGGCGATTTGGGGAGTGGCAAATCAACGGTTTCTGCCACTTTGTGCAAGATACTTGATTATGAGTATGTTTATACCGGTCAAATTCAGCGTAAAATAGCAGAGCGTTATCGTATGACTACTAACGAACTCAATATTCATGCCGAAATGCACCCTGAAATTGATGAAGAAATAGACTCTACTTTTAAGGCATTGAACAATTCCAAAAAACTTATTGTAGATTCGCGTCTGGCATGGTTTTTTATTCCTGCGTCTTTCAAAGTTTTTCTCAAAACCAACCTTGTGATTTCGGCTCAACGTATCTCGGTTGACAAGCAGAGGATAAACGAAAATTATGCTTCGCATCAGGAGGCTACTCTTAAAATCGTTGAGCGAAAAGCAAGTGAAGTGAAACGTTATCAGCAATATTACGGAGTAAATTGTTTGGATTTAACAAATTATAATTTGATAATAGACACCTCTTTTATTACACCTCAAAGGGTTGCGGATATTATTTTGCAGGAATTTGAACACTGGCAGCAAAATCCGAATTTGAAAAAAACATATATTTCGCCTAAAAATCTGTATCCAACAGCTTTTTATAAATCGTGGTTCTCCGAAGATACTGAAAATGTGAAAGTAGCATACATAAATCTCTTCGATTACATCGTAGAAGGACACAAGGTGGTGTCTGAGGCAATAAAGAAGAACGTTGAGTTAATTTCTGTAGATTATTCCATTGATAATGTGCTGTTTGACAACCTGAATGAAAAAATCAACGAATGGGAAAAGACGAATCATTTTAAGTATCTGATTTATCCGGATGAATAATTTACGGGGGAACAGCTTGATTACAAGTTACTTATTTTTGTACCTAAGCCTATTCAGGCAAAACAGTTGGTGTTCCCTGTTAAATTTATGACCAATTTTTTTCTGCCGTTTCAAAAAAAAATTGTACCTTTACGTACTTTTTTAAAAATAAAAATTAACGGATAAATGATTGAACAAGAAAGACTTATAAAAGTAGATATTGAAGAACAAATGAAAACTGCCTACATTGACTATTCAATGTCGGTGATTGTGTCGCGTGCCCTGCCTGATGTAAGGGACGGCTTGAAACCCGTTCATCGCAGGGTGCTTTTTGGAATGAACGAGCTCGGAAACAATTCAGATAAACCATACAAGAAATCTGCCCGTATAGTTGGTGATGTTATGGGTAAGTTTCACCCGCACGGCGATTCGTCCATTTACGGTACGTTAGTTCGTTTGACTCAGCCTTGGGCAATGCGTTATCCTTTGGCTGACGGACAGGGAAACTTCGGTTCGCTTGATGGCGACGATGCGGCAGCAATGCGTTACACAGAGACACGATTGCAGAAGATCGCAGAGGAAATGCTCAGAGATATAGATAAAAATACTGTCGATTTCACCCCAAACTTTGACGAAACCCTGAAAGAGCCGCTCGTGTTGCCTACGCGGCTGCCCAACCTGCTTGTAAATGGCTCTTCGGGTATTGCCGTAGGTATGGCTACAAATATGGCTCCTCATAATCTGTCGGAAGTTGTAGATGCAGTTGTGGCATATATTCACAATCCACAAATTGAATTTGACGAGATTTTACACTATATCAAAGCACCTGATTTTCCGACAGGCGGTATTATATACGGCTATGCGGGTGTACGTGAGGCATTTGAAACGGGGCGAGGCAGAATTATTATCCGTTCAAAGACAGAGATAGAAACTACATCTAACGGACACGAGAAAATTGTTGTTTCTGAAATTCCGTATATGGTTAATCGAGCCGAATTAATCAAGGCAATAGCAGATTTGGCGGTTACGAAAAAGATTGAGGGAATTTCCAATGTCAATGATGAATCAGACCGTCAGGGACTGCGAATTGTAGTTGATATTAAGCGAGATGCAAATGCGAGTGTGATTTTAAACAAACTTTTCAAATATTCTGCTTTGCAGTCTTCTTTCAGTGTAAATAATGTGGCTTTGATGAAAGGTAGACCTAAAACACTGAATTTGATGCAGTTGATATCCTGTTTTGTAGAACATCGACTTGAAGTTGTAACCCGCAGAACCCAATTTGAACTCGACAAAGCGTTGGAAAGAGCCGAATTGCTTGAAGGCTTGATAATTATCCTTGACAATCTCGATGAAACAATTCAGATTATCAGAAGCTCCAAAACACCAGCCGAAGCTCAACAGCGTTTGATGGAACGCTTTTCTTTGAGCGAACGTCAGGCAACATACGTTGTAGAGCTGCGTTTGAGGCAACTCACAAGTATGGAACAGGAAAAACTCAGAGACGAGTACAACGAACTTTTAAAAAGGATAGAAGATTTCAGAGATATTCTTGCAAAAATTGAACGCAGAATGGAAATCATTGAGAATGAGTTAATTGAACTAAAAAATAAATTTGGGGACAAACGCCGTACAGAAATTGTTTATGCCTCAGAAGAGATGAACCCTGAGGATTATTACTCTGATGATGAAATGATTATCACCATTTCACATCAGGGTTATATTAAACGCACGCCTTTAAGTGAATTTAAAACACAAAATCGCGGCGGAATCGGTGCAAAAGGCGGCACAACAAAGGACGAGGACTTTATTGAGTTCATTTATCCTGCATCAATGCACAACTACATGCTCCTTTTCACTCAAAGAGGACGTTGCTATTGGATTAAAGTTTATGATATTCCCGAAGGCAGCAAGATAAGCAAGGGCAGGGCTATTCAAAATATGTTGAACATTGAAAGTGGCGACAAAATTAATGCTTTTATTCGTGTAAAACAGTTGCAAATGCCCGAATTTAACAGAAATCACTACCTCGTGTTCTGTACCAAACAGGGAATTATCAAAAAGACTTGCCTTGAAGAGTATTCTCGTCCGCGTCAGAACGGCGTTAATGCAATCAACATAAGAGAAGATGACGCCGTTATTCAGGTTCGACTGACGGACGGCAACAGTGAAATAGTAATTGCCAATCGCAATGGGCGGGCTATTCGTTTCCATGAGGCAAAGGTAAGAACAATGGGACGTACGGCAACGGGGGTTCATGCTATGACACTCGGAGACGAACAGAACGAAGTTGTTGGAATGATTTGCGTACCTCAAAACTCAAAAGAAACAGTTATGGTTGTTTCGGAGAAGGGTTATGGCAAACGTACCTGGCTTGATGAAATGGATGAGAACGGCGAAAGGCTACTTGAAAACGGCGAGCCTGTTGCAATCTACCGCGTTACAAACAGAGGCGGGAAAGGGGTTAAAACAATGAATGTTACGGAAAAAACAGGCAAACTTGTTGCAATAAAGTTGGTTTCAGACGACAACGATTTGATGATTATCAACAAGTCGGGAATGACAATCAGAATGCACGTTGGAGATGTTCGTACTATGGGTAGAGCGGCTCAGGGTGTTAGACTTATCAATCTCGAAAAACGCAATGACGAAATTGCCTCTGTCTGCAAAGTAGACTCCGAAGTGATTATTGATAGCGAAAATGGGGTGGCAATTCTCAAACAGGGAATTGACAAGATTGATTATACGGGAGAAATAACCCCCGAACAGGAAAACGACCAGCAACTAAACAGTTTGACTGACATATGATTAGTTTTTTAGTTAATCACATTTCTAAAGAAAATGAAATAAAGTTGTAAAAGTTAAATTTCGTAAAAAAATTATTACTAACTTTGCATTTGGAAAAATATTAAAATAAATTCAAATAAGTTATGAAAAAGTCGTTATTAATTTTTGTGATGTGTATTTTTGCAGCAATTGCGTTTGCTCAAAAATCAAATGTAAAAAAGGCAAACAGAGAGTCAGAGGCGTTGGAAAAACCCGATTTTTATAAGGCAATCGACTTGATAGAGCCTGCGTTGACCGATTCAACAACCAGAGATGACCCATATACGTGGTGGGTTGCAGGTCATATCTACGACAGGCAAATTGCCTATGAAAACGATAAGTTAATGAACAACAGCTCGCCTGACGAAACGGTAAAGCAGGAAAGTGCCTACAGTGCCTTTGATTATTTTGTCAAGGCTGCCGAATTGGAAAAATTGCCCAATGCAAAGGGAAAGGTTGTGGACAAGTACACTAAAAAACTTGCCGAAACTTTGAAGTGGTACTATGAGGCAATGTTAATTTTCAATTTTGGGGTGTATCAGGCTGAAAACGAAGATTACAAAGTGGCTGTTAAGGCGTTTGAGAAACATCTTGCTATCCCCGATTTGCCCTATGTTGCGGCTCTTAAAGGAGCCCCAAAAAAGGACTCTGTTTATTACAAGATGAAGTATTACGATGCCATCTACACCGAACTTAGCAAAGACACTGTCAGTGCCATTGCTAAGTATGAGTCTATCAAAAACAAGGGCTTCGAGGAGAACAAGATTTGTCAACTGCTCTACTCCCTCTATATTGCCAAGGAAGACGATGCCAATATGGTAAAAATTCTTAATGAGGGCATTGAGCGTTTTCCCAATGAACCGTTTTACCTGGGCACAATGATCAACCGTTATGTTGCAGCAGAACGCAACCTGGAGGCTATTGAGTACTTGAATAAGGCAATAGAAAGAAATCCGTCCAACTCTGTATATTACACCATAAGAGGTAATTTGTTAAGCAATATTGGCAGTAAAAAGGAGGCTTTGGAAAATTACGACAGGGCAATCGAAATTGACCCCACTAAAGCAGAGTTTTGGCTGAACAAGGGAGATTTTCTATACAACGATGCCCTGTATTTGACTAAAACAGCTGATGCAACCAAAGACATACGTGAGGCTGAATTGCTTAGAACACAATCAAAACATAAACTGAATGAGGCAAAAAACTGCTTAACCATGACAGTTGAAATTGATGAAGCAAATTTGGCTGCATATAAAATTCTAAGGAATATAGAATTTAGAGTAAATGCCGAAAGTGCTGAATATAAAAGACTTGCCGATAGAGTAAAGCAGATTGAACAAGGCGAATAATTAATTATATAATCATAGTTTTTTATAGAAGAGGCTGCCTGTGAGGGCAGTCTTTTTTTGTTTTGTTCCAGAAAATGAACAATGAACAGTCTAATAGCAAAGTGATATTAAATGACTTTTGCCCGTCAGAGCATTCATATCAACAGAAAAGCAAACAACAAACCAAAATACGCCGCAGACTTAATAGCAAAAGTAATAATACGTCTAACGTCCTAAATACACCGTCATTGCGGATCAAGCCTGCAATAACGGTGTATTTAGAGGTGGTTTAGGTATTAGATACGATACTCATAAAAAAAATTGGACAACCCCATTTAAAGATTCTCCGATTTTCTTGTTAGTTCCCTATAAGGGCTTTAAAGGCTACAAATCCCTTAAAGCCCTTAAAGGAATCTTAAGAATTCACTCTGCTACACACCGCACAGCCTGCCCGGCCACTCTTAGGCGTCTACTGAGCAGGACCCTCGTATTCTCGAGGAAAATGCGGTGAGCGTAGTTGCTCGACTCATTCACCGTACTGCTCCAGTACTGGCCGGTGTATAGCGAGTCTTCTTTGCCCATGCTCTGTTCGCGGCAGCCCGTTGCGGACAAGAAAAGCAAAGGCGAAGGGCAAGCGTCGTCGTAAAGACGGTTGCTGCCGGAAGCCTCAAGGTAAGCCTTAGCGCCACCGGAACCGTCAGCGCCAAGCCAGTCAACTTTATTATAAATAGCGTAACCGGGAACTGAGGATGAGGGAGCATTGTTTCCCCCCCATCCAGCAACAGAATTATCAGGAAGACCCTTGACAACAGTAACCCAGACCAAATTCGGATTATTTGTTGGAATCGTAGCCGTACCGGAACCGACAGGTGTAACAGCGCTTCTGCTATCAGAAGTAGAAGTAGAGAAAGAACCGCTGACATCAGGCTCGGGAGTAGCGCTAACAGATGAAGGGTTGCAATAATTGGCGAGTGTCTCCCATTCGTCCTGTGTAGGAACGCGCCAACCTGCAGGACAAGGGTCGTAAGCAGTCTTGTTAGGTTTCTGGTAATATTGAATCCCACTACCGTTGTTGTATGGATTGCCGTCAGCAGGTGTTGTCCCTGTAACTGTGCTTATGAGTTCGCCGTTACCCCAAAGAGCATCCGGTGCAGGGTCAGTGCCTGTGT
>JAITNR010000070.1 GCA_031290375.1 Prevotellaceae bacterium
TTGCTCCATAAGAGCAATATCCTTTGCACTTCTTTTAAGCATTATAGCCGTATTTTTATTTTCGGACAAAAGCCTAACGTTGTGCGCTAAAATATAATTCACTAACTCGACTGTGCGAGGTTTCACATTGATTTTTATGTACATAATTCTTTTAATTTATTATTTAATGATTTACGATTTACTTTTCTACCACAAAGGGCACAAAGTTTCACAAAGTTTCTCAATTCTCAATTCTCAATTCTCAATTCTCAATTCTCAATTCTCAATTCTCAATTGTCAATTGTCAATTGTCAATTGTCAATTGTCAATTGTCAATTGTCAATTAATTCAGCATTTGAATTCCAAACATCGCCTCTGCCGTTACCTTATCAACCTCTTTTATCGCTTTTTGCTTTTTCAAAAAAGCGTTATAAACAGCCTGCAAATTGCCCTGCGATATTTTATTAAAATCTGTTTCGCCGGCAGCGCGGCAAACCATACTTTTGATGTACGCAACATTGCTGCCGTGTTCTGCCATTCCGCTCATACGAAGGTAAGCACCTGTTGCGCCCATCACGCGCTTGCGCCACACATCGGCATCGTGTGAAGTTACCGTTTTTTTGCCTTTGCGGGCGTGGCTGTCCAAAAGGTTGCAAGCCTGCATCAGTTCGTATGCGCTCAAATCCTTGCTGCTTTCCACTCCCCAAGCCGACAGAAAAGAAAGTTTATCCTCGTTGTTCATCCCGCATTGCCCCAGCAATACGTGAAACTTCTTTATCAATGAAGTTTGCTGCCTGTCTATGAATGTTTTAGTCATTAGTTATTAGTTATTAGTCGTTAGTTTTTTTTAATTCTCAATTCTCAATTCTCAATTCTCAATTCTCAATTCTCAATTATTTTGCCCAGTATGCTTTTGCCAGTTCTTTGCTTATTATTAGCGGTTCGCCACCGCCGTACCTGCCAACAGGAAATGCTTTAAAACCCTCAATTCTGAATGCTACATTTGCATCGCGCCAAATCCGTATTGCCACTTTGCCTTCAGGCTGATTGCCAGCCGCGTGGCTGACGTAAATAAACAGTTTATTGGAAAATGTCTCTTTTAATCTCTTGTAATCTTTAAAAGTCAATTCCCAAAATTGAACGGTGTCTATAAATATCACATTCGGGCTGCGCTTGCGGTTGAGACGGGTTATCAGCCCGCCAATTTCTTCTTTGTCTAAAAGATTAAATCTTCCGTATGTCTCTTGCATATCATACCGAACAAATGCCTCCCGTATGGACAAACTCACACCCTCCTCAACCGAATTATAAAGCACATCCTCAAACTTTGTAAGATACTTGGCAAGTTTCATTGCAAAACTCGTTTTGCCGTTCTTAACCGTTCCGTAGATTATCCACGTCCCGCTTAGTTCCGGACAACCGACAGCATCGCGCCACACGCCATCAAATTCCAAAGTGTTGAACTTTGCAGCAAGAACATTATTTACAGAATAGGCTCGTTTCATTTTCAACTTTCAACTGTAATTGTTTCGCAAGTTCTTTGTAAATTCTGCGCAAACTCGGCAAATTATCATCACCCAGCGTGGAACGCAATAACTTATTTACATCAACGCTTGTGCTGTTTGCTTTGATAATCATTGCCGCGCTTGCCTGCAACATTTTTTCGCCCTCTTCGTGTGCTATCGGAACTACTTTGCCGTATTTACGCCCGAAACGGCTAAATATTTCCGTATAACCTACTTTTTTGCCGTCAATGGAACGGCGGATTTTTTCGCGCAGTCCGTCCGCACCCATCATATAATATCCGCAGGAAAGTTCGGTCGCGTTCCACAATGCTTTTATTTCCAAAAAAGCATTGTAGTTCAAATCGCCTGCCTCGTCAAGAATAATCAAGGGGATGGGCAGCGTTTTCAGATAAAACACCAAATCTGCATAAACGTCATTGTAACGTCCGGTGCTGCCCACCCCGAATGATTTGGCAATGTAGCGTATCAACTTTTGCTTGTCCTTTACCTGACTGCAATCCACATACACAACGTTTTTGTGCGTTTTGGCATAATGAATTGCCGTGTAGGTTTTGCCGATGTCAGACAGGTCGCAAAGTAAAGCGCTGGTGCTTTTGCTTTGGCACAGTTCGAGTTGTGCCGTGATAAATTGAAATACCGGAGTGTTTGCCGTTTTCCATTCGGGAGCGTCTGTCAGGTTCACGCCTGTTTTGCGTGCCAGCGAAACCCACTGCGCATCGCTTAATACTTTTTCGGTGTCGCCATTTTTAATGCGGCTGTACTGCGCATTATTGATACCGATACTTACCGAAAACTTGGCATCGCTGCCCGAAAACATTCCGCGACTCTGTGCCAATGCATCTAAAATCCTTTTTCTTAATTCTGAAGTAATCATTTTTTTTGGTGTTTTAATTAATGAATAATTTTACTAATTTTGCAGATAAATTTTTAATCCCTTTTTTTTTATGCTAAATACTAATGAGACTCAAGACTGTCTTTTAACTTCTGCAAAAAATCTTCTAAGCGAGATACTGTCTCTAAAGAACGAGTTAAACAACTTTCGCAACGAATTAAAATCGATTCGAGACGAGATTGATACTCTGAAAAATCAGAGCTAATACTTTTTGTACGGAATTCATCCCCGTAAATTAAACCTTTTTCGGCAGTTTTTTTATCTGATAAAATTTCTGCCTCGTTTTCTTTTCTGTAATACATTTTTTAATATTTTTTAATTAGTGAATAAATTATTTTTAAATGCTGTTTAAAGCCATTTTTGCATAATCAAAATTTTCATAATATGCCGTTTCACAGGCAAATTCTTCTATCGGCAGCGGCGCATTGGGTATCGTTTCCACTTCATCATCTATCATATCAATCGCTGTCTGTTGTTCCTGCGTTAAAAATCCAAGTTTGGGGAGTCCTGCTTTTATATCCTTTACCATTTTGCGAAATTTCGACTGCTCCTTGTTTTGAAATTCGTAATTTTCGCGGTCTTCATCTGTCCATTCGGCGCGGTTCTCGTTGTAACGTTTATTTTCTAAATTCATACCCTCGCCCAAATAATTGTTGTCCTGATACAGATAAATTTTTTCGGCATTATTATCGGCGTTTTTGCGGTAATAAGCAATTACATCGTAATTGTTCGATTTCAGTTTTTGCAGTATATCATAATTTTGCAGCCAAAAAACCTGATTGTTGGCACGAATACGCTTGTGATTAACAATGCTCGTTTCTGTTGCGTAACCGATGCGCCGCCATACAAAATATTCAGGCAACTGATTAATATTCGGATTTACATTTTCAAAGAAAACATCTTTTCGCGTTTTGCCCGGATAGGTTTTTTGACTCGGGTGAAGTTCATTGTTCCATTCGTTTATATCGCTCAAATCATCTTCAATGATAATTCTTGCATCAATTTCAGGTTGCACAAAGTCGCCTTTCATTTTTATCCGTTTACCTGCGTAAGCATTTTTACCATAAAAACGCAGGTTTATGTGTCCGTTTCGTTTTGCAACGCCGTATTTGAATTGCCGGTTAAAATGCTCCTGCCTTTTGGCTGTTGCGCTGTCGTTCATTGTCAGTTCTATAAACAAATCTTTCATATAAGGCATATCGCTGATAAGGTGATGTTCCGTGTCTGCCTCGTAGGGGGCGGGCAAATCGTTTTCGTACAAGAAAATCCACATATTGCGCAATGACTCATTCACAGTTTCGATACGCGGCTTTTCGCCAATCACATAAGCAGGCTTGAACATATAACCGCTCACGCAGTCGGTTATCACATATTTGGTAACGTCCCCGCGTGTTGATTTGCGCGTCATTTGCACGTCATCCATCGTTACCTTGCTCAAAGAGTATTCGCCGCGTTTGCGTTCGTGCTTCGGACTGAAATTGTTGTTATTGTTAAACCACCCATCGCGTTTGGATTTGGTAGCCGCAATGTTTGGTATGTGTTTAACATAATTCCAAACCGTGCCGACTGATATTTCCTTGAAGTCTTGGGGGACGAAAACCAATCCTGTTTCTTTGTCGAAAAACTCTTTTTTGCCCCGCAAAAATGACGTATATTCTTTATGAACATCTTCTACAAAAGGTTTTTCATCGCCTTTATTAATGCCGCCGTAAAGCGAAACAAGTAACTTCTCGGTGTCTTTGCTTACCTTTCGGGTATTATCATTGCCTATATTTTTATTCACAAGCCCAATATAGCCCTGTTGATTGTATTTTTTAAAGGAATTTTCAAAACATCTGGCGTTCATCAACACATTCATTTGCAGAGTTGCCGACATCTCAAGCATCCAAGATGACGCGCTTGCGTAAAATGTACCCATATCAGTGCGTTTGCCAACTTTTGCGCGAGCGGAAATATGCTTTTCAAGCCCTACATTTACACTGTCGAATATCCGAGCGCGATTAACCAACTTTTCAATCGTGGCGGCGGTAATAAACTTGCCTTTCTCCTTATAATAATCAAGCAGCCAGACACGTGCCTTGCCGTTGTCTTCTATCAATTCAAACAATATATTTTCTTTGCCGACATTGCTGGCTTGACCTGCAAAACCCGAAAATAGCGGGATTGCCGAACCTGTCCCCATTTTCGACATTAGCCCGATAAACTGTGTCATTGCATCTGTCAAACGGTCTATCTTGTCCTCTAACCTATCCATTTTATCTCCCAACCGACCCAGATGCCGTTCTATCGCTGCAAGCCTGTCCGGACGTTCAATACTCTTAAAGTCAATCAAAGTATTGCCCCTAGTGCTGCGGCGATGGATATTCAGATAACCCCTTCGGCTGTCGTACCAAAGTTGGTTCATTGACAAGCCTGCTGCCTGCCAGTCGTTGGATGTTATAGTTACCGTATTTCCTGTCGTTTGATACATTTTTTTTTACTCCTGATTAAATATTAATAATCCCGATTCCTGACAGTGCCCACATCAGCAACCACGCCGCCAAAATACCAGCCGACAGCAGAACCTGCCAAGCCATTACCTTTTCACTGCTGAAAAATGAAAATGCAAAATTTTCTAATCTCTCTTTTAATGATTTCGTTTTCATATCTCAACGCCTCCTTTCTCTTTGGCTGATTTGCGTATCTTACGCGCCAGTGCGCTGTCGGTTCTGAACTTCAACGCGCTCTTAACAGTTTCGCCGCTTACACCGAATATCTTTGCCAACTCTTTACGCGTTTGTCCGTGTGCTACTAATATTTCACTCATAA
>JAITNR010000091.1 GCA_031290375.1 Prevotellaceae bacterium
TGCCTGCCAAAACGTCAAAAGACACACAAACAATATATCAAGCAATGAAAAAACACCGAAGTTTAGTGCCTTATCAATTACTCGAAAATTAAAAAATGTAGTGGCTCGCTGTTTTGGTAAGCCATTGAGTAATAGTACTTTGTGATTTTTGACCGTCGAAGTCAGAGAAAAAAGTATTATTTTTTTCAGACTTTCTAAGAACAATTTTTTTTTATGACATCTCTAACATTCTAAGTATCGGCTTCACCGCTTTCGTGCGAATTTGTTCATCAATAATAATTTCGGGAGTTTCGTTTTTGAGACAATTATAAAGTTTTTCTAATGTGTTAAGTCTCATAAAATTACATTCATTGCAGACACATGTGCTGTCGTCCGGCGGCACGGGAATATACTTTTTATGAGGATTTGTTTTCTGCATTTGGTGTAAAATTCCACTTTCGGTGGCAACAAGAAACAGATTGTTAGACGATTGCGAAGTAAAATTGAGCAATGCCTGCGTACTGCCAACAAAATCAGCTACCAGCAAAACAGGCTTTTTACATTCCGGATGCGCAATTACTTTAGCATCAGGATATTGAGCCTTAAGTTTGAGAAGTTTTTCCAGCGAAAATTGCTCATGCACATGACAGGCACCATTCCAAAGCAGCATTTTGCGTCCCGTTGTCGAATTGATATAATCACCGAGATTTTTATCCGGAGCAAAAATAATTTTCTCATTCTCAGGCAGTTGCTCAATGATTTTTTTTGCATTAGTGGAAGTAACCGTAATGTCCGCGAGAGCCTTCACGGCGGCTGTGGTATTGACGTAGGTGATTACCGTATGGTCTGGATGCTGCTTGACAAACTCTCCAAACTCGTCCGCCGGACAACTGTCTGCTAACGAGCAACCTGCATTTTCGTCTGGGATTAATACTTTCCTGGTCGGGTTGAGTATTTTTGCTGTTTCTCCCATAAAATGCACGCCGCACAGCACAATGACGTCCGCAACTGTTTTCTCCGCCTGCTGAGCCAAAGCCAAAGAATCGCCCACAAAATCAGCGATATCCTGAATTTCCGGTATCTGATAATAATGAGCCATAATCACTGCATTTTTCTCTTTGCGAAGAGTGTTGATTGCTTCTGTATAGTTGGTTTGCATAATTTTCAATCTACAGTATCAACGAAATAAATTCTTCTCTTGTTTTTTGGCTTTGGAAAATGCCTGTAAAGTCGGAAGTAGTGGTGGTGGAATGTTGCTTTTGAACGCCGCGCATCTGCATACAAAGGTGTTGAGCCTCAATTACTACCATCACTCCCATCGGTTTTAGTGTGTCCTGAATGCACTCTTTTATTTGCATTGTGAGACGCTCTTGCAGTTGCAGTCGGTGGGCAAAAATATCAACTACGCGGGCAATTTTGCTAAGCCCTGTGATTGTGCCATTGGGAATGTACGCCACGTGAGCCTTACCAAAAAACGGCAATATATGATGTTCGCACATTGAAAAAAATTCGATGTCTTTTACAATCACCATTTGTCTGTAATCTTCGTGAAACATAGCCGAAGTCAGCATTTCGTGTGGGTTTTGCCTGTAGCCCGACAACAAAAACTGCATCGCTTTTGATACCCTGAGAGGCGTTTTTAGTAGCCCTTCACGCTGAACATCTTCGCCCAAAACGCCGATAATTTCGGCATAGTTCTTTGAAAGTTTTTGTGTAACTTCTTCGGTTAAATCATCGAAAGTAAACTCTTTTTCCATATTTTCAGTATTCAATATCTTAGAGAAATGTAAGGATTTTACTCATTAAATTTTACAATATAAATATTGCCTTTCAGTTCGGGAAATTCCTTGAGCAGCAACTCTTTGAGTTCCTGTGCCTCACTTGAGGTTTGAAATTTGCCTACACGTACCTTCCAAAATGGCGAAAACCTTTCGACACGTACATTTTCGTAAGGTAATTTTTTTAAAATCTTGTTTTCAACTGCAAATGCTTCATCTTTGGCACTTTGCGAGTTTTCGGAAAACACCTGAACACTCCAGCCTTTTTTCAGAGTATTAGCTGACGAAAAATCTGTGTTCGTTTTATTCAACAAATAATCAATTGATTGACTTTGATGTACAACAACCGTTGCACCACTTGCCTCGTCTTTTTGGGACAAATCCTCGATAATCGAAACATTCTGGGCAAACACCGTCATGCCCGACACAAAAAAGGTTGCTAAAAGAATTGCTTTTTTCATAACTGTTAATTTGATAATTAAAGTGCAAATGTATATAAAAATTTTCAATTACGGACGTACAAAATTAATTGAGAAGGCTGATTTAGACAAAAATTCTTCCAAAGTCAAATGTATTCGATAGCACCATAAATTGTTGGGATTGTCGGGCGTGTTTATTCTTTCGTTCTCAAAATCGGGATTGGCAACGTTTTGGTCAATCGCAAAGCAGTCTTGCAACGGTATTATTGCCAACATTGAATTGGATTTAAAATGTTCGGCAATAATTGTTTTGGCAATCTCAGGCGTGCAGTTTTCGGGGGCTAAACCGATTATTTCAAGCTGTTTATTATAAAAACGCTGCGTCTTTTCCTTGTCTTCCATCCACCACGCTCTGAGGGGCGACATATCGTGAGTTCCTGTGCTACAAACCGAAAAATATGGCGTTTGGGACAAATCAACAAATTCAACACCGCATTCCTTTGGCATTCGTTGAATTTCGAGGCTGAGAATATGCAGTTGCCGCATCACATCAGGGACAGACTGAGGCAACATTCCCAAATCCTCACCACAAATCAACATCGAACAGCCCGAAAGTATATTTGAGAGTTGTTCAACAGCATTTTGTTTCCAAAATTCATTTTGGCGAACATAAAAAAAGTTTTCGTAAAGTAAAATAAGTTTCTCTCTTTCACTTAGTTCGAGATTTTGGAATGACAGCGAATTTAAAAGCGAAATTCTTGGATGATAATGAATTTTTTTTCTGACATCTTCAATAAAAATCACTTCACAATGTAGTTGTAACAAGGCTTTTAGAACTGTTCTGTCAAAATGAGACTCGGAAAATTTTGCAACGATTTTTCTCTGACTGTCAAACTCTTTTTTGAACGAATAAACTCCCCGTTCCTTTCTAAAAAACATTTTTTTTATCTTTTCAGAATTTTCACCAAATAATTTATTTATAATATATTCATTAATAAAAGGTTTTATGAAGCGTTTGGAGTCAAACTTGATGCCATATTTTTCAATATCCTCAACAGAAAGCGGCAAAGCAGGATTGAACGTGCCAAGCAACCCCCAAAGTGCATTCAAGGGAATTTCCCAAATTCTGAAAAAGCCCAGAATATGGTCAATTCTGATAGCATCAAAAAACTTTTCCATAGCCTTAAACCGTTGTTGCCACCAGTGATAGTCGTCCTTCGCCATATTTTGCCAGTTATACGTTGGGAAACCCCAATTTTGTCCGATTTGCGAAAAATCGTCAGGCGGTGCTCCGGCAGACATATCACGGTGAAAAAGATGAGGTAACTGCCATACTTCCATACTGTTAGCCGACACACCTATCGGCAAATCGCCTTTCAAAGCAATGCCATTCGAATTGAGGTACTTTTTGACTTCGGTCAATTGAAATTCGAGATGATACTGAACAAAACAGTAAAACTCAATTTGCCTTTTGTGTTCCCGCGCAAAACACTTCACTTTTTGCACGTCAAAAACAGAGTACTCGCCCCATTGGGTAAAGTCCGCAGTATGATTTTTATCCCTCAAACACGAATATGCAGCATAGTAGAGAAGCCAATTTCTATTTCTTTTAATAAAATCTTTAAAATCATCAGTTTCAAACGACTTTTCAGATTGATTGTAAATAATTCGAAGATATTCCAATTTTGTTTCAAATACTTTTTGATAATCAACTGTATTATTGCTGTTCAGGTCTGTGCGTTTTTTTTCAAATTCATTTCTTAGAGTTTTATCATTGATTATACCAACTTTTTTCAGGTTAATATAAATTGGGTGCAAAGCATATACGGAATTTATGCGATATGGATAAGCATCAGTATTAGCGCGGGTTTCGGTGGTGTCATTGACTGGCAAAATTTGAATAATTTTGAGCCCGACAAGACAAGCCCAATCTGCCAACAGTTTAAGATGTTCAAATTCACCAACACCCCAATCATTATCACTCCTCAAGGAAAAAACAGGTATTGCAACCCCCGAAGCCTTCCAAATATTTTGCCCGCTAAACTGTGCCGTATATTGCAGATAATCAACAGCCGGATTAATATCCAAAACTCTATTTTTACCATCTTCCCATTGAATTGTTTTATTTTTGTTCAGAACCACAAATTTGAAGTCGCTTTTCCCTGCAAAAACCTCAATCGGCACACTGACAGTCCACAAACAATAATCAATTTTTTTCAACCTTAACAATTTTTTCTCCTCCCAATCGCAAAACGACCCTGTCAAGCCAAGCTCAAACTCTTGACTCAGAGCAGGATATTCAACGCTGAAATTAACCGTAGCCTTTTTAACTGATTGATTTCCTCTGTTTTGATTTGGAAAATAAACGTTAAAAGGTTTAGTCTTGAATGGTATATTTCTGTCAGAAAAAAGAAATTCGTCATATATTTCTGCATTTTTACAATTTTTGGGCAAAATGATTTTTC
Source organism: Prevotellaceae bacterium (assembly GCA_031290375.1). GTDB lineage: Bacteria > Bacteroidota > Bacteroidia > Bacteroidales > Paludibacteraceae > F0058. The sequence goes on from JAITNR010000091.1 coordinate 4,642, forward strand.
TATCCGTTTTGTCTTCTAAAGTTATTTTATCTTTCTCATTTTTAATATAATAGGAATAATTGATCTGATTATCAAAATCCAAATTCAAGCAACAAACCCAAAGAAAATCCTTTGTATAAGTCAGAGAAAATTCTTTATTTTCGATTTTGACAAACAGATTTTGTCCAAAATGCGTTTTGCAAACAGTTTTAAACGTCAAGTCAAGCATAAGAAATTCTGTATTGAATACGGTTGAGCTACAAAATTAAACATATTTTCTTACATATGAAAATATATTTTTATAAATGAATAGCTAAATAATGCTGACATTCGTGAATTGTTAGCCAACAATTGCGAATAACTCCCCACCTGTTTTCTCACTTCCCATTAATTTACTAAATAACTGCATGACGCATACAAGGAAGATGTTTTGCCAACTGACCTCAGGCGACAGTGATAAATATGTTTTTCCTCAAATCACTTCGGACGAACATATCAATCACACAGTTGCCGCATGGGTAAAGCGGGCAGGAATAACGAAATACCACATTTCACTGTTTCCGCCACGCATACGCAACTTTGCAACTCACAAACGGAACTGATATTTACACCGTCAGCAAGTTGTCAGGGCACAAAAATAGATGCAATAAAAATTCCTTGTGAATAATTTTGCGCTCGAATATCAAAATAAAAATGTAATTCTGCACTTTGAATTAAAAACAAAAGTTTTATGATATAAAAAAAGAAATTAGTGCGTAAAGCACTGAAAATTAAATACATAAAATAGCATTTTGCTGTTTATTCTTGCCTTCATTTTCCACACGAAGAGACTCGTTTTGAGTATCTAATCAAGAATAAGTTAGCGAAACGCCGTGGAATGCGGCGTGGAACGACTTATTGATTAGATAGGCGTGGAAACCTGAAGGCAGATAGGTTGTTTCCACGCTATTTTATTTATAAGTAATTGAAAATAAATTATTGGTATAAGCGTTTAGGTCGCCCAAAAAAAATGCTACCTTTGTAGCGTGAAAACAAGAGAAAAATTTACAGGAGTGAATTCAATAGAATTTTATAAACGCTTTCAAAGC
>JAITNR010000130.1 GCA_031290375.1 Prevotellaceae bacterium
CTGCTCATTGAAATTCCGAATAAAGACATCATCGAAATCGGAAATGATTATTACAAACTGAAAGAATTAACAGCCGAAATCTATTATTTTGAATACAATAATCGATTATATTCTATTGAAGAATTAAATGAAGATGTTTTCAATTACTTTACAGGTTCAATTAAAGCTAATCAAACATTGATAGAAAGAGTTACAGAAAATCTTTATCAAAACAAAATCGTCGATGTAGCCGATATGCGTAAAAATATGATTGATTCCGAATGGGCAGACGATGACGCAAAATGGAAAAAAGGTAAAACAAAAATCAGAGATGTTTTTTTCGGAATACTTACTACGCACATTGACAATATTATAAATTTGGGCGATAACCTGAACGAAGATAAGGACGATAAACAAAATCGAATTGATTATGTTAAAAAGAGTTTTGATATTGTTGAACGAATAATCAATATATCCGTTTTTTGTTTTTTAGCACAAATGATTGAAAATAAAGAGAAAAACATAATTGAAACTCTTTTATTATTGGATGATTCAAAAGATGATAAGATTGGTTTATTAAGCCAATTATTGGATAATTATTCTTCGAGAAAAAACGATGAAAATGAAATACTGTCGCACCTGCTACAAAAGAGAGATACGACTGATAAAGAAACAATACTGTTTGGTTTGGCAAAAGAATTATTTGATTTGAATGGCGGAAGAAAAAAGAAAAAAGTAGATTTGAATCAGTTTGATTGTTATCGGGCGGAAATAATATTGAGCGAATTTCTGATTCATTTTTCTTTTTTGGCAAACTATAATCTAATTTCTATAGGTGGAATAGAATATCATAATATGTTGGGCAATCAAAAACCTCCATACATTCAGCGGCTTCTTTCCGGCAAAAGAGGATGCGATTATAAAGAGACTTCATTTTCGCTTTCTCATGCTGTGATTTTGACAGACGCAACAGGCAAACATTGCGCTAATCTGTTTCCTTTTCTCATTGATAACAGTTCTTTGAAACCCAATGCCACAATATCGGACTTTTTGTTTTTTTGCTCTTGCGATAGAAACGAAAATGCAAGATTTAAAGACTTGAATTATCGGAAAGAGGATGGGGAACCGATAATATTTTCTTACGAGGAGAGTATTAAAACCTATCAAGACACACAAATAATTGATAGCAGCAAAGGAGAAACTGTTGAGGAGAAAGTTATACAGTATAATATCAATCGCTTAATGGATTCTCTGAGAGAAGAAGATTTACAAACAACTTGAAAAAACGCGAACATGGAAAAAGAAAAAATATACCCATTCAAACATTTGGCAGCATACGAGCGCAAAGACAGAACATTCTATTTTGGGCGCGGAAAAGGAACAGACGAGTTGTATCAAATGACCTTTGAAACTGATTTGATATTGGTTTATGGCGCTTCTGGCGTGGGAAAATCAAGTTTGATTCGTTGTGGATTGGCAAATAAATTCAAGTCGTATGAATGGTTGGATATATCTGTGCGAAGAGGTAATAATATCAATGATTCGCTTACCGAAGAATTAAATAAACAAATTGGTACCGAAGATAGAACAGCCGATATAGCCGAGCAAATACGACAATTGCGCTGCCAGCATTTTATGCCCATTTACCTGATTTTCGACCAGTTTGAAGAACTCTACATTTCGGGCAACGAGGCAGAACAACAGCAATTTTATACCGCTGTCCGAAAAATTTTATCTCTCAATCAACCTGTAAAAATCATTATTTCCATTCGCGAGGAATATCTGGGTTATTTGTACGACTTTGAGAAGGAAATTCCGCAGTTGTTTTCGCATAAATGTTGGGTACAACCTTTGAAGTTAGAAGTTGAAAATGAAAGCCACAATATTATAGATGAAATTCTACAGGGAATTATCAACCATAAAGAAGAAAGCATTGTTTCGATACAAGACGGCGACAAAGAAAAGTTGGCAGATGGAATAAAACAAATGTTTCGAAATGCCGGAGCTAAAACAGTAGATTTGCCAAGTTTGCAAATATTGTTCGATAAACTGTATCTGAATATCACCAACGACGACAAAAAATTGTCCGAAGCCGTATTCAGTGTGAAGGAATTGGAAAAATTGGGCGATATTGGGGATATTTTGTGGAAATATCTTGAAAGATTGGTTGATGATTTATTAAAGAACAAAAAGGTAAAATCCGACATTATTTGGGGATTTTTACGTGAATTGGTAACAGACACAGGTACAAAGAAAAATTTGTCCGAAAAAGAGTTAAAAGAAAATGCTGATTTTTCGGAGTCGGAAATAAAGCAGATTACGACGTTTTTCGGGAGGAATGATGAGAAAAAAGAAAATAATATATTCAATTCAATAACACAGAAGGGAGAAACCCGTTGGGAATTGCGCCACGACGTATTGGCGAAATGTATTAGCGAAAATTTGGATTCGGAACTGCGCCTCAAAAAACTGATAGAGGTAAAAATGAGTTCTCAATCCAAAGACGATTATTTAACGTCTTTTCAATTAAGCGAAGTAGACAAATGCAAAGAACGATTGCGACTGACCGAGAAACAAAAGAAATTTGTTGAGCTAAGCCGGAAAAAAGTTTTAAGAAAACAATTAAAAAGAAAATTGACACTTATTGGCGCTGTTCTTGTCGCACTTCTTTCTATTGGGATTGTTTTGTTTTTAAGTATAGAAAGAAAAACGCACGAATATTATGCCGATTATGTGGATAGATGGGGTATGCCGCGGGGAGTAATAAAATTAGATGACGATTTATTAAAAAACAAACATTTCCGCTATCATTTTATTTATACCACTAAAGGTTTTAATAAAATTCATTTAGACAAAGTGATTTATGAAGATAACAGGGGAAAACCTCACGTACACGAGAATGCAGAACTTTTAGAATTAGAAAGAACGAAAGAGTCTGTTCGCGAATTTATCTATAATAGAAAAACAAATAAAGTAGATAGTATTATAATAACAAATGAAAATGGAGAAGTAATACCTACACGCTTGATTGCAAAAAAACAAGGAGAAGCTTATATGAGAATTGTACTTGAAGAGGATAATAGTTTAGGAGGAGAACCGAAAAGTTTAATAGAAGGACAATATGAAATGAGCTATGAAGGAATAAATGATAGAGAGATTTTTCTGTCGTACAATGTAAAAGGCTATTTAAGTGGAATAGAATATAAATACAATGGGATTTTATTCTACTTTAACGAATTTAATTGGTCTAATGAAGGTTCTTCTTACAGTGAGAAAGTTACAACAGATACACTTGGTCGTAGAAAAACAATTACATATTTAGATACGAGAGGTTTACAGACAAGCCGAAATAATATCAATAAAATTGAATATGAATATGACGATTTTGGCAATATTTCTCAAATAAAGCATATTGGGTATGACGGACAACTTGTTTTAAATAGGAAAGGTTGGGCAATAGAAAAAGACAGCGCTGATAATTACGGCAATATTATAGAAAAAGTTTACTATGATGAAAATGGTAAATATATCAAAAAACAATGTGCCAAAATAACCCGAAAATATGAAAATGGATATTTAACAGAAGAAGCCTATTGGGATGAAAACGGGCTACCATATAAGAAAAATGAATCGTTTTCGTTAGTAGAAAACAAATCTTACTCAGGAGATAATACCAAAACAACTTGGCATTTGACAGGAAATGAAGAAGAAGTAATAAAATGGGATAAAAATGAGGAGTATATAAAATTTAAGCGACTGTATGACAAAAAAGGAAATATTATAGAATGGAAAGTATATTGGTATGGAAAAAAGGAACCACATGAAACAGTAACCTATAAATATGATAATAAAGGAATTAATTTGTTAGAACAATCCGTATATTATCATAATAATGCTTCTGATACGATAAGAAGAGCGGTAAAGTATATATATAAATACGATATGCAAGGACATAAAATTGAAGAATCATTGTGGGATAAAGAGAACCAACCTTATTTTTACAATTATTATGGAACTCCGGACAGTATTTCAAAAACCATTTGGAAATATGAAAACGGAAAAATGATTGAACAAGCATATTTTGATATGGATGGCAAATTAAGAGCTAAAGATGCTTCTGGGGTTGCAAAAACAACTTGGAAATATGATGAACAAGGAAATTTTATGAAAGCAATCTGTTATGACGGAAATAATAATATTATTTTAAAAAATGCTTTGAACAGAGGGTATAGTGGGTATGAAGGTCATTATTTTCCTAAAAGAACACAGAGATACGAGCGAGGAAATGTAGTTGAAGAAAGTTATTTCGATGTGGAGAATAAACCTTTCGCAAAAATAGATGAGGCAGTTAAAGTAACTTGGAAATATGATAGTATAACTAATTTTCCGATAGAAAAGAGTTATTGGGGAAAAAACGGAGAGCGTGTCTTGGCGCGAGAACCTTATAGCAGATACCAAAATCATTTTACAGTAAATCGTCATTACGCAACAGTAAAATGGAAATACGATTCACAAAATCATATTACAAGAATGTCTTTTTTCGGAATAGACGGAAGACCTTGTGAAAGATATGGTGTAGCAGTACATAAATGGAAATACGACTTGTTAGGTAGAAAAGTTGAAGAAGCCTATTATGGAACAGACGGAAAACCTTGTGCCGTTAATAATGTGGCAAAGATACTTTGGAAATACGATGACAACAATTATGCGGTAACTTGTTTGGACATTAACGGAAAACCTTGTAGGCAAATATTCCGCGATGGAAACGAATTGTCGCACGAAGATGACCCCGGAGCAGAAATTGCCGACTATAAACGTTTTGGATTCTATATTGATAGAAATATATATGATAGCAAAGGAAAGAAACTTGAAAATATAGTTAAATACGATGAGCAAGAAAACATAATAGAGCGGATTTGTTTTAGGCAAGAAAGAGCGCATCCTTATTCTTATATGATGGACAAAATTCCTCATCAAGAAATAATTACTAATATCAAAAGATATTATGATACCGGTAATATTAAGGAAGAAATTGATTCTTGTTCAACATATAAAAGAATAAAAAAATACGATGAACAGGAAAATATAACAGAAGAAATTGAATATATAAATGGCAAAAAAACAAAAGAAGACAAATATAAATACGATGCGCAAGGGAAAAATATTGAGGAAACCCATTATCAGCAAGATGATGGGAAAATTCATAAAACGCTATATAATAAACAAGGTAACATAATAGAAGAAAGTGAATATAAAAATGACAATAAAATAAAAGAAGACAAATTCAAATATGACGAACTGCAACGGATAATAGAAATAAGTCATTGGGCAGATGTAACAGCGCTAACCATGATAGAAAAAATTCAAAAAGAAATAATGAATATTGCAGTTCAAGCAAGCAAAAACAGGTATCAATTGGAAAAACTGATTCAAAACAAAGATGTGGATAGACAAAATTATTCCGACATCAAAGAAGCATTTGATGAGAGTAATGAAAATGATTATAAGGTATTATACAAATATGATAAAAAAGGGCATATTATTAAAATAGAATGTTTTAATACAAAACACACACCCATTTTAAATCGACATGGTTACTCAAAAATGAAACAAAAGTTTGATAAATATGATAACATAATTGAACAGGAATGTTTCGGGATAGACGGTAAATATATTCTTGTAGATGGTTGTGCAAAATCTCAAAAAAAATATGACGAACAAGGACATTGTATAGAAGAGGCATTTTGGGGTGTAGATGGAAATCCTATCCTAATAAATGGTTATGCCAAAATAAAAAGAAAATATGACAAATACGGAAACATAGTCGAGCAAACATTTTTTGGAACAGATGGTCAGCCTATTTTATCAACAAAAGGTCATGCAAAAATGAAAATAAAATATGACAAATTCAAAAATATAGTCGAATTAGCTTATTTTGGAATAGACGGCAAACCTGTTTTTGTAGAAGAATATGGTTATGCTAAAGTCAAAATGAAATATGACAAATATGGAAATAACATAGAAGGAGCATATTTTGGAGCAGATGGCAAACCTCTTTTTGTGAAAGAACAAGGTTTTGCTAAATATAAGTACAGATACGATAAATACGGAAACCAGATAGCCTTTGCGTATTATGATGAAAATGGAAAATTATGCAGCAATGCTATAGGCGGAACTGGCGCTATAAAAAAACAGAGAATAGTATTTAATAATGAAAAAGAAAAAAAAGTAATAAGGGCAATAACAATATATGATAGAGAACAATTAAAAACAGAAAAAGAAATCCACGAAATCACATTATACAGGCACTTTGCAATATGGCGAAATGGTTTTATGACTAAAAGTAATGTATATAGTTTTTATATTGAAACACAATATGAAATTATAATTTACTCATTAATTATTCTTGGCTTTATCACAGGTTTCTTTTTCCGCCGCAAAAAACGCCGTTTCCTGAAATGGCTTTGTTGGGGCGTTGCAGGTGCAACGATTCTTGCGGTTGTAGTTTTGTTTGGATATTTACTATTGGCATGAAGACTGTAGATTATCTGATGACGTCAGGATTAAGGTTGTCTGTTTAATTGTACTCTTGTGGTTTAGCTTTTGAGCAAAAGCGATAGAAATGATATGTTCGGAAGATTCTTCAGAAAAACGAACATTTGCTTGAATATGTTTGAAACGTATAGCTTTCGATGGTGACCCTGTTTTATTGATATGACATTCTAAAACACTGATTAACAGGAAGATATGTTTTTTTTATATTTTGGTAAAATATTAATTTTCAGCAACTTACAAAATATATCAATAAAAGATGGACACTGCCAATTTTTCAATCTTGCCCCCAAAATATATTTATAGCCGGAGGCTTCCGTAAATTCGATATTTTTCTTTGATAATAATCCGCTATCGGCGATGATAACAGCATTTTTAAGCCAGTATCGTTCTTTTATTTTTTTGATTGCCAATTCAAAAGTGTCGCCTTCGTACATATTTCCGGGAAAAAGGTCGTAGCCAACAGGCAAACCCTCGTCGGTTACCAACAGTGCCAGCAAAACCTGTCCCTGATTGAATTTGTTGTCTTTGCTGTATCCAAAACGGCGAAGTTCGTCTTCGCTAAAACTTTCAAAATAAAGTGTGGTGCAGTCGTAGAAAAACAATTTGATTTCACGGTCGAATAATCCCTTTGTATATTGCCATGTTATGTTCTGTAAATCGCTGATTTTGTCTACTTTAACCTCATTGTCAAACTTGTCTTTGCGGTCGCTTTTTATTCAGTCCTGCATGCGATAAATTTTTTCCAATTTTACTCAAAAAGTGCCATTTTTACACAGTTTAGGGATGGGGATTGGGGGATAGAGTGTCGAAGTCAGGAAGAATAATCACTCACCCACCCACTCACCTCAACTTACTTATACAAAAAAAATTAGCATTTTATTTGGAGTAGCCAAATAAAATGCTAAAAATTCAATCTAATAAATGAAATTTATTTCGCTGTTCCATAGATTACTATTGGTTTGCAAACAGACACCATACAGCCTAATTTATTTTATCATTACTTTTGCAAATTTGCCTTTTCGTTTCGCCCCAAGTGAAATAACGTAGGTGCCGGAAGGCAAGCCTTTTATTATTACTTTACTTGTAGTATCCGCATATTCACTGTGTGGAATGTGTCTAAGCAACTTACCCATTATGTCGAAAACATATAGATCTTTGTCCCTGTCCTCTGGGTCAACGGTAACTGCCAAAGAACCATCATCTGCCAAAGAAACCGCCAATTCCCGCGGGTCATCGCTTCTCTTTTCCAAGGTAATAGCAGTAACCAATGATGAGAAATCAGTAACGTTTTCATACCATTCGTTTAACGAGCCCGCAACATGCCTGTCTGTTGCCTGAACTTTACAGATATATTCTGTAAGTGGTGCTAAGCCACTTACAGTAGCCGAATCTGCTTTCTCTACATATTGTCTAATGACAGCCATTTTTGCATTGTAAGTTGTCTCAAAATCGTCAAAAGCAACACCTCTCGAGGAAATAGCGGCACAAGAAAAACGAAGTCTGCGGTAATTTTTATTATCCAAGTTTGAATAAGTTTTAGTTTGTGCAGTAAGAGCAACATCTACATTTACGGTCGTTATGGTATCCCAAACTCCATTTACATCCATACCCTCAACATAGAAAAAGCCATGCTGGTTCATATCCTCACATCTTACCCAAAATTTAATCGAACTTATCGCTTCGGGATAATATGGCGAATAAAGAGTGTCTTGAACTGTTTTAAACTGAACAGCACTGGGAGCAGATGGAACAGACACACTCGTTACAGTATAGAAATTCTGTTTCCATCCGGGAGATGCAAGTTCGTCAAATTTGGAAAATTGTTCTTTTTCAGTGGTCTTATCTTCTGTTCCATTTGCAGTGTAGGCGGAAACATAGTAGCCTGTGGCATCATTTACGGGCTTCCAATTTGCCTGGAACGAGTTGGAGGCAAACTTTGTAGGTTCTTCCATTACGGGCGGCACTACTTTCACCGCACGAGTTGATGTTCCGGCAAACGATAATTCCTTCTGCGGAATGCCTGAAGCATCTACCGTTTTTGCCCGCAAAACACCCGTATGAGAATCTCTATAGGAAGGAACAGGCGGATTATATCTGATTGCTATTGATGTGGCAATAATTGAGTCGGTGTCAGGTCCTAACTTTATACTTTTTAACCAAGTGGTACCTTCGGGCATTTTCATTTCAAAGTAAGATGAACCCGTTCTGAAAGCCAAAGTGATAGAATCAGAAAGTTTAGTGCCGTTTACGCCCACGATACAGGTCTCTGAAGGCGTACCTTGTACAGTCTTAAAATTTGTATATTGAGGTATTAAGTTTATGGTCGGAATATTGGAACACTCTCTGTAACAGAACGCTATAACTCCTTCTCCAACATTTTCTATGTTTAACAAATCTCCATTATAGTGAGTACCACTATTTAAAACAGGAGCGAAATAAGTCTTGTTTGTACTTCCAGGATATGTGTCTCCCGTCATGCTAAAAACAGTCGCCGTTCCATCTGCCTCTATAATATCAACTCCCAAAGAGTTTGGGTTGGTGTTAACAGTATTGTATACCCAATCCGATGATTTAAAGTTCACTTTTGTAATCAATAAACCTGTGCCCAAATAATACCATCTGTCTGAGTAAACCACTTTTAAATCTGCTGCTCCGTCCCAACCAACTGCCTGACGATTTTCTATAATAAAATATTCTGACGGATTGGGATTAGTACCGTTAAGATTATGAACATCGTTATTGGGGGATATTATGTACGCGGCATTACTTGTCGTTATAGGGTCTAATGTGTACATACTGTCGGTCTTCAAAACTGTAATATTGTCCGCACTATAGCCAAGAAAAAATCTTTCCAATGCCGAATATGTAGGCGGTGTTCTGCCCTCATTGTTGTAAGGTCCACTGCACATCAGGTCCCAGTAGCCAATAGTATAGGCATTCGAGGCTGTATCGTACAAGTCAGGCAAACCCAAAACGTGGCTAAACTCATGGCAAAATGTGCCTATTCCACACATACTGCTCCCTGAAGGACCTTTAAGTTCAGATGTGCAGGCATAGTCCCTCAATTGCTTTCCGTTGTAGTAATAACCGCCACTGATTGAGCCCCTATGAGGCCATATGGTATTAGGATCTGCTCCTTCAGCCTGATTGTGTCCAGCATAATATACAAACACATTATCTACATAACCATCGTTATCGGTATCATAGTCAGCAAAATTTACAGTACTTGCTACCAAGTTGCACGCATCAATAATCATCTGACGTGGATTTACATCACTGGAGCTACCCTGCTCTGCCCCGTAGAATGCCATATTATGCGGCAAAGTAACTGGACCAACCACATCGAATCGAGGGCTAAAAGCCCCCATAGTAGATGCTTCAAAATATTCTCTGGCACAACCGGTATCTCCATTCTGATTATATCCTGTCTGACCAAGCAGATTCTCAAAGTTGGCTTTCGTCTTTATAAAAGCCTTATCGGTAAAATTTACTAAAATAACCAATCCTTTATGGCTGCCATAAAGCGGATTTGGAGCAAGATTTTGCCTTACAGGTGCTTTTAACGGGGAATTACTCCTAAATGAATTAACTTGTTCAGCAGGAATAACCTTGTTCAACCCTGAAATTTCTTTAATTTCTTTTTTGGTTCGCCTGTTTTTTGCAAAAACGCCTATTGAGACGATGCTATTGTTTACAAATGTTGCGTATTCATACACTCCGTTGGCATTTTGCTTTAACAAATAACCATCTTCGGTGGTTACGTAAGCAAAATGCTCATCGCCATGAACACGAATTGTAAGCACTGAACCATCAGGTTGAGTAATATCTACAGGAAACGGGTAGGCAGGAACTGCCTTTACCCCACATATTGCAACTGTTTGCAATACAACAAAAAGTGTCAGAATTTTCTTCATAAATTTATTATATTAAAAGTGTAGTACTATTATTTTCTTAAATGCAAAGATAAATAAAATTTTTGAATTATCCGTATAACTATCAATTTTTTATTAGAAAAATTTACAAAAAGAGAGACTGACTTTATGGCAGTCCCTCTTTTCTATTCAAAGGCAATTAATTTACTTAAAATTTACCGCTCTAAATGCCTTATGGTTCAAATCTTTAAAGTTTATTGTTTTAACCGCAGATCTGTCCAATGTGACCTTTTTTGAAACACCCTTTCTTGCAGGTGCACTTGATGTGTCTGTCGAAGAGTATGATACTTCTCCAAACTCATAAGTATCGTAATCTATTATATCACAAGTGAAACTCCATGTCGGAGGACCATTCCAAATAAGGAAATCGTTTTCATCAACTGCCCCTAAAAGAGAGAAAGAACCACTTTTTACAGCACCGCCTACATACAATCCAAAATTGCCATCAGCCTGACGTTCTGCATAGTACAATTTTCCTCCTGTCCAATACTCAATGGTTTCGTCTCTGGTTTCCAGAAATTCAAGGTATTTATCAAAATCGAAAGTACCCTGCCGCCAATCGTGGGTTGCCGTCCATGCATTTGTACCTGTATACAGGGTTGGCGTGAAAACTACCTCTTGATTTTCAACTGTATAATCGTAGACCATACGAAGAAGGGCAAAAGCATTGTTAGAGGTATAATGCCAAGGTCTGGAAACAGCTTCTAACTCCATCAGTATCCCCCTGTCTCTCTGAGAGTCTATGCCGTTGTCTGTAACTTTCAATCCCTGAAAAAGAAGATAAAATTTGAAATGGTAGAGAGTGGTGTCTGACTCTAATGCTGGTGGTGACGTTAGCCTTGTCGGGTTAATGGTATCAAATTCAAAGAGGAGCAAACCGCTAGCCGTCAATTTACTAAAAAATGAGATAACTTTCACAGTGCAAGTTGCGGTAAAATCAGCTGCTTTTGCAGTGATCAGACACTCACCTACAATAGAGTCATTGGCAGTGATAACACCTTTGGACACTTTTGCAATTGACTCATCACTTGATGTCCATATAACATCAACTCCTGTAACCCCAGCGGGTGAAAGGGTAGCTGTCAAGGTTGCCTTATCCTGAAAAAACATTTCAAGCGAATTGCTAGACAAGGTTATACCTTTGACACTACTGGGTGTGGTGCCGTTACAAGCAGCAAACGTAGCTGCGATTACTAATAAATAGACCAATTTTTTTAACATAATTTTTTTTTTAAAAGTTTAACAATATTTATTTATTTATTTATTTATTTATCATTGATGCTCAAATTCCGATTGACCGGAAATCCAAGGGTTGTAGTGCTGCTCAGAAGCAGGGATGTAGAACATCAAGATGTAATTTTGGGCCGATGTCACAGTTTGAGAAGAAGAAAATACATGGTTATCGCCTCTATGATTTGTTTGTTTGTCGTTTTTGTCACACCACCATTTGTCAAAATACTCGCTGGCGAATCTTCTCATTGTAAAATAAGTTCTACCTTCGCCCCACATCTCAACTCGCCAATTGTAAATAATTTGATGTTTAAGAATACTGTCACTCGGACTTGATGTTATGGTAGCTGCCACCGTGGGGTCTCTCTGCTCAAGCAAAGGTTGCAAATATTGGGCTGCTTTGGGAAAATCGAAGGCGACATAAGCAGCCTCAGCACCAATTAAATATGCCTCTTCCGAGCGCATAAACACCAAGTCATTAAGCCAGGTTCTATCACCTCCCTTTTTTCTGGCTTTATCAAAAAATTTATTCACGGGCGCATAACTGTTTGTCGTTGAAAACCACTGTTTTCTCTTGTCTGTATCAGGCATAGAGTTATACAAAAGTTTATCTATTGCCTTAATATCACCTGCGTAAGCATAACTATAGGTAAAAACGTCCATTGCACCCCAAAATGAAGCCAGACCACCGGTGGTTTCCGCATCAATGTCAATGCCCCACATCCAGTTGTCACTTTCACTAACGCTGTTAAAGCCATTAGTTAACAACTTTTCATAACTCAATATGGGATATTTACCTGAAGTGATAATTTCATCGCATAAAGTAATAGCTTTTTGACAGTCGCCTGCAAGGTCAGGATCTGATGTTAAAATTTGCGCTCTATGCAGGTAGTGATTAGCAAGCATCAACTTGACCACATCCGTATTAATAGCAATTTTTGATAGTCGTGAATAGCCTGGTAAGGCTTCATAGCGGGCAATCAAATTTTGCGCAGTTATAAAATCATTTTCAGTTTGATCAAACAAATCTCCAAGTTTTATCAAGTCACTGGGCCTCTCTGTCGTATCATTCTCTGAATAATAGGGTACAATTTTTTCAGCTTGATCAGTTTTACCCCATGTGGTATTATAATAGTATGATAGAGCTGAATATGCATAACCTCTCATTGCATACGCCTGTCCTGCATAGTATGAATTGATAGTGTCCTGCAACGTTTGAGAGTTTGCTGCACTTTCTCTGTTCATCCTTATAATGATATTGGCATTTTTAATTATCAAGTAGTAATAACTCCACATGTATGATGCTAAAGTACCCCTGTACTCTTGCAAACGCTCCGTTGCTGCAAACCAACCGTAATTATAGTTGGTGAGTGCCAGATCGCCCGTAATCATATCGGTTTTGATATCTATGCTTTTTTGTCCGAAAAGATCGTGGTCATTGACTTCTATCATCAAACTGTACAACCCTCTAACCAACGCTTCGGACGATTGAGAATTGTTTCTAAACTGTTTTTCGTCAACTGTACCGCCCATAGGTGATACATCCAAGAATTTGCTTGAACAGCCAAACATTAGAGCAACCGTGGCAATTAGACCAAATATTTTTAACTTTTTCATATCTATAAAATTTATTAAGGTTTTTAATTAAAATTGAAATTTAATACCTGCGACCAAGGTGCTTAATGGTATGTATTGGCTTCTGTCACTACCTCCTGCAAAACCCGAAGTAGGAACATATCCCTTCCGAGCCGAAACCAAAAACAGATTATCGGCCGATGCCCAAATATTGAGGGTATTTAACAAGATCTTCTTTACCCATTTTGATGGGAAGTTGTAACCAATTCTTACATTATTCAACTGCAAGCAAGAGTTTGAGGTTAAGAAACGGCTTGAAGGATAATTAGCATAATTGGCGTATTTCGAACTGCCACCTGTCAAGCGAGGAATATCTGTATTTGTATTTCCTGTAAGAGGATTCCAGGCATTAAGCATATCCTTGTGCCATGCAAATCTGCCAAATTTGTCATCAGCCATCATCTGAGCATATACATTATCATAGCCATATCCTCCCAACTGATACGTGAAAGCTGCCGAAAACTCAAACCCATAAGCATTAAAGTCAATACCAAAACCTCCATAAATGGTGGGTAGAGCTCTCTTGTTCAGGTAGTTGCTGCCTGCAAGGCTATAATCAGTCGTCAGGGTATCCCTGATATCTGCATTAGGATGAAGTAACACAACCTTGCCATCAATTATGGTATCTTGGTGGAGGTAGTAATAAACATCGGGTATATACACACTCCCGTAACCAGTAGCGTTTTTGTCATAATACTGTTTCCACATTGCTTCCCCCTGGTCAGAAACTTTCACATATTCAGCCAAATTCCATTCGTCCAATCCCTTACCCACAACATAACTACCGCTCGTTATCATAGGAAGCTCAAGCCCCCAGCGAGTTTCTTTCGGCATTTCAAGCATTTTTGAACGGTTAAGATTACCATTAACACGGAAAGCCAACTCTATATTTCTTGTTTTTACTATCAGAGCCTTCAAGAGAATGTCAATACCCTGATTTCTCAGTTTCCCGTCATTTACAAAGTGAGCCGAATATCCAAGAGATGGAGCAGTGTATTTATAGAACAACAAATCTTTTGTTATTTTGTTGTAGTATTCCACTTCCAAAATCAATCTGTCCTTTTTGATATTCACCTCAAGCCCCGCATTGAAAAGATTGGACCTTTCCCAAGTCAAATCAGGATCTCCCTTGGAAGCCCATATAATGGATGGCAACCCTTCAAGTGTGCCAAGAGCGTACCTGTCGGTATAACCAAAAGAGCCAATACCCTGATTTCCTGTGGATCCATAACTTACCTTTGCTTTCAAGTCAGACAACCAATTTCTTGTAGCTGACATAAAACTTTCACGTGTCATAATCCAAGATGCACCTACAGACCCGAAAGATGCCCATCTGTGTGCCGAAGACAATACGGAACTGCCGTCCGACCTCCCATTTATTTCAAAAAAGTATTTTTCACTGTAGTTATACCTTGCACTTGCAAAATAACTCTCCAATGCCCTGCGAGAAGCAGCACTTGTCAAATAGGAAACTCTGGCAGCATTGGAAAATTCCACATCATCCGGTTTAAAAAGATAAGATTTTCCACCTTGCATAGCATAATTCAAAGCCAACTGAGCTTCGTGCCCAATGAAAGCATCCAAATTATGTACACCGGCAAGAGTTTTCTGATATTTCAAAAGTTCTTGCCCCATCAATTCCATATAGGACTGGTAACCTTTATAGATTCTACCCAAACCTTCGGCATCTCCATAAAACATATTGGTTAAGTCGCTGCTGGATACCCCGAAGTAGGTGTAACCTACATTTGTTGTAAATTTCAAATCTTTGATAAATTCAATGGTAAATGACCCAACAAGTTGAAGGTTATGAGCGTCAGCGTATGCTTTATCCAACTGCAAGGCACCGGCAGGATTAATACCATTACCAAATGCACGTCCAAAGCCATCATACATACCATAGTCATAAGCAGGTTTCCCTGTCAATGGGTCAATGAGAATATTACCCGCCACGTCATGCATATATACGGGATATATAGGCGGAATTCCATTTACATACTGGAAGCCGTTATTCATATTATCACCCTGTCCTGGCGCACTTTGACTTGTATAGGCATAATTAATATTCAAATTACCCGTCAACCATTTTTTAGGTTGAAAATCAAGGTTGGAACGAGCAGAAAAACGTTTAAAGTCAGATTGAATATAATAACCCTCATCTTTCAAGAAACCAAAAGACGTATAGTAGGTTGTCTTTTCCGCACCGCCCGAAAACTTAACTGTTGCCTCATATTTATTGCCTATATGAAAAATATTTTTTGACCAACTTTCCGGCTTATATCTATATTTTACATCATTATAAAACTTGCCGGTGGCAGGGTTGATTAACAGGCTGCCATCCTCAGAAAAAGGATTGTATAAAGCAGGCACACCACTGCCTCCCATGCTGCCATCAGGTTTATAATATTGAAACAGGTGAGTCCCCGCATAATTGGCTGCACCGGGTGTATCTCCCAAGCCGTCTGCTGCAGCAGACCAAGTATAAAGTCCCAACCAGCCTAATTCGGTATAGGTCTTGGGGTCGGTTATAACATTATACATAGGAATCCAACGTGCATTTATACCATATTTTAAATCTACATCAATTCTGCCCTCTGCCCCTGCAGTACCTTTCTTTGTTGTGATAAGGATAACGCCATTGGCACCGCGTGAGCCGTAAAGAGAAGTAGCGGTAGCATCTTTAAGCACTGTGGTTGAAGCAATATCTGAAGGGTCTATACTTGGCACATCCCCACCGAAAGGAATACCATCAACTACATACAATGGGGCAGTCGAGGCATTGATGGACCCAAAGCCGTGAATTCTCATAGACGCCTGGGTACCCGGTTGTCCTGTTGTTGTTACAACCTGTACTCCGGCAAACTCTCCCGACATGGCTTTGGTAATATCGGACGGGCTCTTTTTTTCTATCACATCTGCGGATATTGTCTGAGCAGAGCCTGCGTAACCTTTACCTTTCTTCTGTCCTGTAAAAACCTCCACATCAACGGGTCCAAGGTTAACCGACTTTTGCTCGAAATTTACTGTCATTCCGTCTTTTGCAGCAATTTGCATCTCGTTTTCCATGTAGGAAATCTTGAGCGTATTGTGCCCATCGGGCAAAGTGACGGTAAACTTACCATCAATGTCGGTAACCGTTCCATCAGAGGTACCAACTACCTGAACAGAAGCTCCGATAAGAGGGGTTTTGGTTTCACTGTCCACAACCTTCCCTGAAACTGTCCTTCCCTGCCCAAACACTGCTCCGACTCCTGATAAGCACAGGGCAACAAATAAAATTAGAAATTTCTTCATAAAATAGCTATTTGATTAATTTGTAAATATTACTCTTTATATTATTCTTATTATCACTGTCCTATTACGAGCACGAGAGCAAATCTCTTTTATTTGCTGAAACCCGATTGGTACTATTACCATAAGCAAAGGTAAATGTTATCTTTTAATTCTGCAAATATTTTTTTTAAGAAAAGAAATTTGAAACACAAATATTTTTTTTGACATTCAATGTCTATTAATCTACTGATTATCAATTTTTTATAAATAATAAGATAATTTTTTTGAGGTTTAAAACTGCCATAAATTTAACTGTATTTATTTTTTATTTGCATTTATTAACTATTTGTTTAACTTTTAATACAGATTTACCACAATTTAATTACTCAAAATATCTTTATATTTCATTTTTTTTGCTTCCAATGCTTTGATTCGCTTTTCCATTTGATAAATTTTGGTCAAAAGGTCAGGTAACTGCTTGAAAACTACAGATGAACGGCGGAAATTCCCAACAGGTATATTCGGCGACCCCTGAAAAATTTGCCCTTCCGCTTTGATATGGCTTGCAACACCTGCCTGTGCCCCCAAAACCGTTCTGTCGGCTATGTTCAAATGCCCTGCAATGCCCACTTGCCCTGCCAGCACGCAATGTTTGCCTACTTTGGTGGAACCCGCAATGCCCGCCTGAGCCGCTATTGCCGTATGATTGCCAATTTCCACATTATGAGCAATTTGCACAAGATTATCAATTTTTACACCATCACCAATAACAGTAGAACCTATTGTGGCTCTGTCGATAGTGCTGTTTGCCCCAACTTCAACATCGTCACCGAGAACTACATTGCCAATTTGGGGAATTTTGTTGTAAAACCCCTGTTCATCAGGAGCAAACCCAAATCCATCTGCACCAATCACAGCCCCTGAATGAATAATGTTCCGACTGCCAACCACACAACCGTAGCAAATCGAAACATTTGTATAAATCACGGAATCATCTTTAATTTCCACATTATCATCTATATTCGTATTGGGATGAATTTTTACGTTGTTACCAATTACCGCATTTTCACCTATCGTTGTAAAAGCCCCAACATACACATTTTTACCAAGTTTGGCACTTTTAGCTACGTATGCTTTTTCGCTGATGCCGTTTTTCTGCGGCTTGAACGACTCAATCAACCCGAACAACTTGCCAATGGCAGAGTATGCACTTTTCACCTTTATCAATGTAGCGGAAACCTCCCTTTCGGGCACAAAATCCGTATCAACAAGCACCACGTCTGCCTTTGTAGTATAGATGTGTGGCATATACTTAGGATTTGAGAGGAATGTGAGTGTCCCACTTGCCCCATGCTCTATTTTAGAAAAGTCATTGACCGTAATATCCTTATTACCAATAACTTCGCCATTTAAATAATCGGCTATCTGCTGTGCTGTAAATTCCATTGCCAACCTCTGATTAAATTAGTTAAATACTGCTATGTAGGTTAAGACGTAAAAATAACAAAATGTTGCAGCAAAAACTTACTTTTTTCAACTCTTATTCTAAAACGTTAACGTACACTATATTGATAATGAAAAAATCTTTGGTTAAATTTTCAAAAAACACAAATAATTTTTTCTGATACCATGATTCAAAATTTCAGGATTCAAAATATCGGATACTTGCGAAATATCTTTAACACTGCCATCTGAAAACACAATGTTAATATTGTCGTCCTCAAGATCATAAGTGTTGTTGTTAATTTCTTTCTGTTCAAAAAAATAATCTGCATCCTGTTGATTGACAGCAAAATGAGCAGCATATTTTTTTCTCAGTTCCATTTCTTTGTCCTCTGTCATCCTCTCGCTCTCTTCGGCTTTGAAAAGTATTCTTTCCGAAAAATTTTTACTCAACACCGAAAGTACGGTGTCAGAGTGTCTTGCCCAGACTTTAATCGCCGAAATTATATCTGAATCGTCAATTTCTACAAAATGTTCAATTATTTCATCATTTTTCAAAAAATTATCCGCATTGATTTCATTTGAGAGAAAAAACTGCAATGAAGGTGAGGCAAAAAGAGTTTCGCCCGCAAATGACATCGCCTTCGCACGTCTTAGAATTTTTATCAGCATCATCTCCGCTGCAATCGAAGTTTTGTGCAAATAGACCTGCCAATACATAAACCTGCGTGCCATCAGAAAATTTTCTATCGAATGAATGCCTTTTTGTTCAATAACTAACTTGTCCTCAAATACATCGAGCATTTTAATAATGCGGGCAGACCCAATTTCGCCCTCAACCACACCTGTAAAAAAACTGTCCCGTCTGAGATAGTCCATTCTATCCATATCTAATTGACTGCTAATAAGTTGATGAAGAAACTTTTTAGGATATTGATTTTTGAAAATTTTTATCGCCAAATCCAAAGTGCCATTCAATTCGTCATTAATCTTTTCTATAAGAATTTCAGAAATTTTTTCGTGACTAACTTCCTGTATAATAGTACTTTCCAAAAGGTGCGAATATGGTCCGTGCCCTATATCGTGCAGAAGAATGGCTGACATCACACTACTTGCCTCATTTTGAGTAATTTCATGTCCTTTCAATCGCAGTTCCTTAATCGCCTCAGAGGTAAGAAACATCGCTCCAAGCGAGTGTTGAAAGCGTGTGTGCTGTGCACCGGGATAGACAAAAGAAGATATTCCAAGCTGTTTTATACGGTTAAGTCTTTGAAAATAACGATGTTGTATCACATCATATATATCTTCATTTGGAATGCTTATGAACCCAAAAACGGGGTCATTTATAATTTTTCGCTTATTTTTCACAAAAGCTATTGCAGTTAAAAATTACAGGAAACAAGGTAACAGAACTTTATCGTGCGTTCCTTGCATCTTTTCAGTTGCAAAGTTACATTTTTTTTGTTCAAAAAAGCGTTTTTTTTTTCAGTTACTGATGCGAATTACAGTTGATTGGGGAATATTGCATTTTCCACGGGTTTCACCTGCGGTTATTCACATAACGCCCTATCGGGCTAAATAAGCACTATTCAACTCGTGATTGGCATGAATAACGAATAATTCAGCCGTAAGTTTTACTTACAATTATCAACATTTTGTCCTGCGAACAGTATTTTTCAACCCGTAATTCGCATTACTAAGAAAAAAGTATTAACTTTGCTGAAAAAAATTTGAACAGTTGCCTGACAGCAAGAAAATTAAATAGATGGCGAGCAATGGACGGACATTCCAACCTCTGTGCCTGCCCCTTAAAGAAAGACAAATGAATAAAATTTTAAAAAAATTAAATCTGTCGCCATTGGTAACAGAGTTTGTGATTTATGAGCCGTTTATAGCCAAAGCGTGCAAGGCAGGGCATTTTGTAATTGTGCGGGCGGATGAACACAGCGAAAGAATACCGCTTACGATAGCCGATTCGGACAAGGAAAACAGCACTATCACGCTTGTGATACAACGCACAGGTATTTCCACAAACAAACTGTGCGACCTCAACGGAGGAGACATTATGCACGACATAGTGGGTCCGCTCGGTAAATCGACGCATATCGAAAATTTCGGCACTGTGGTTTGTGCCTGTGGTGGCGTGGGTGCTGCACCGATGTTGCCCATTGCCAAAGAGTTGAAAAAGGCGGGAAACAGGGTAATAATCGTGCTTGCCGCAAGAACCAAGCATCTGATAATACTCGAAGAGCAGTTTGCCGAGTTTGCCGATGAAGTGGTGATTTACACCGATGACGGCAGTTACGGAATTAAAGGATTGGTAACCAACGGCGTAGAGGAAATTATTTTGCGAGAAAAAGTCAATAAATGCGTGGCAATAGGACCTGCTGTGATGATGAAATTCGTCTCAATATTAACAAAAAAATATAATATCCCGACAGAAGTATCGCTCAACACAATAATGGTGGATGGAACAGGAATGTGCGGCGCGTGCAGAGTAACGGTTGATGGACAAACCAAATTTGTCTGTGTGGATGGACCCGAATTTGATGCGTTCAAAATCGATTTTGACGAAATGATTAACAGGCAAAGGTAGTGTAAAAAAAGTTTAATAATCTTTTAAATTCAAACCAAAATGAAACAGAATTTCAAATTTATGGCAAGAATGATAGTGATAGCATCATTCTCCGCAATGACTGCCTCGTGCAGCAGAGACGAGCCTACCCTGTCCGTCTTTCCCTACGACATTGAACTCTCCGTAACACCCAAGTACCAAAAAGTGAAATTCTTTGCTGTTGCCACAAAATTAATCGTTGATTGGGGAGACGGCTATAATGACATATTTACCAACGTTACTGAAATTGCCCACACGTACGCCGAAGACAGGAGTTACACCGTAAAAATTATCGAAGAAGGGCTAACCGAATTTGGAGACAAAATGGATATATACATTTGCGATGATGGCACCGGAGTTGGGTGGGAAAATCACGAATACCTTATCGGGACTATCGAACAAATAACCGTTAGCTCATGCCCCGCATTAAAACAATTAGCCATATTCCATTATTACGGTTTTGATATTGCTGCTGCTGACGTAATTGTCAGCAATTGTCCCGCACTGGAATATCTGTTATGCCGCGATTTCTACGTGGGAAGCTCGCTGACACTTGTCGGCTGTACAGCGTTAAATACGTTGGCTTGCGAATACAGTTCTCTAACCGCATTCTCCGATTTACCGGATCGCACATATTTGCTGGATCGCACAGATGCAGAATACTACGGTATATGTTGTTATGTGAGGAACAATCCGGGCAGTGCCACTTGTACACACTCTATTGCCCGAGATAAGTATTGGGAGGTTTATTGGTAAGATAAATTTATATCGTTTTAGTATAGTTTCTAAAAAATATACTAAAACTTTCAAAAAAATTATGTACATTTGCACGGAGAATTTTTAATCGTAACGTATTGAAAACAACAGATAAAATATTGATATTTTGTTTTCCGCCAGAAATATATTGTAGTTTTGAGGAAAACAACTAACAACAAGTACCTTTGGAATGTAACTTTTTGTTACATACGAAGGTTTTTTTTCGGTCAAAAAGCAAGATATAAAGGTAACATTCTTAAAATTAACAAAAGAAAAATTTATGAAAAATTCATTCTTCAGTAAATTTACGCCTAAAGAGGCGAAATTTTTTCCGCTTTTAAAGCGATTGGCGGAGGTATCGGACAGGGCAGCCGAGCAGTTGATAGGTTGCGTGGAAAGCAACAATCAAGCAGGTTCTCAGGCTATACACAAAAGTATCAAGGATTTGGAACACGAGGGCGACCGTCTTATAGGCAAGATATTTGACGAGTTGAACTCAACTTTTATCACACCCTTTGACAGAGAGGATATCAACTCCCTGGCGAATACTCTTGACGACGTAACCGACCAAATTTACGGCTGTGCCAAAAGAATCACGTTCTACAAACCGAAAACCATACCTCCAAGTGCCATAACTCTTGCAATGATGGTTAAGGTAAGTACCGAGTATATCGTCAAGGCGGTTGATGAGCTGGATGTGCTCAAAAAAAGTTCGGTCGCAATAAAAAAATATTGCAAAGAACTGCATAACATTGAAAGTCAGGCAGATGAGATTTTCCAAAATTTTACAATAGAACTGTTTGAAAATGAAAAGGATGCCGTCGAGATAATAAAACTCAAAGAAATTATGAACGTGCTTGAGGGAATAACAGACGAAGCAGACCACGTTGGTAAGATTATCAAGACCATTATTGTGAAATACGCCTAATCAATTGAGAATTTGGATATCCAAATAAGAAGTTGAGGAAGTAGATTATTCATTAAAAAAACGTTTTTGGGCTTTAATATCTAAAATCTAAATCATAATTTATGGCATTATTAGTAACAATCATAATTCTTGCGTTGCTGTTTGATTTTATCAATGGCTTTCACGATGCGGCAAATTCCATTGCCACAATAGTTTCCACCAAAGTACTTACGCCTTTTCAGGCTGTATTGTGGGCAGCATTTTTCAATTTTGTTGCCTTTTTTATTTCAAAATACATAATTGGAGAATTTGGCATAGCCAACACCGTATCCAAAACCGTTTATGAGCAATTTATCACGTTGCCTATTATTTTGTCGGGTATTATAGCCGCAATTTTTTGGAATTTGGCTACATGGTGGCTTGGGATACCCTCTTCCTCTTCTCACACGTTGATAGGCGGTTTTGCAGGTGCAGCTATTGCGGCTTGCGGTTTTGAGGCAGTTCATGGCTCTGTAATATTGAAGATTGCGGCATTTATATTTGTTGCTCCGCTTGTGGGCTTTTGTATTGCCGCTTCTCTGGCTACACTGACCAAATATTTGTGCAAAAAAGCCAATCCGCACAGGGCTAATCATTGGTTTAAGCGGCTGCAACTGGTTTCATCGGCACTTTTCAGTATCGGACACGGTATGAACGACTCGCAGAAAGTTATGGGAATAATTGCCGCTGCCATGATTGCCGCCCACTCACTCGGACTTGAAGAGGGTATCAATTCAATAAACGACTTGCCTACGTGGGTGCCTGTCGCCTGTTTTACGGTGATTTCGCTCGGAACAATGTCGGGTGGCTGGAAAATTGTCAAAACAATGGGAACAAGAATTACCAAGGTTACTCCCTTTGAGGGTGTTGTTGCCGAAACTGCGGGCGCATTGACACTCTATATGACTGAAATAGTGAAAATTCCCGTCAGTACAACGCATACCATAACAGGTTCCATCATCGGTGTCGGGGCAACCAAAAGGCTTTCGGCTGTCAGGTGGGGCGTAACAAAGGACTTACTCATAGCGTGGATACTGACAATTCCCGTCAGTGCTGCTATGGCTGCAGGAATTTACTTTTTGGTAGGGCTGTTTGTATAATTGATTAAAGAAGATAGATGATTGAGAAATAATGCAAATCACGGATTAAAAAATGCTGTTCGTAAGACAAAATGTTAATAACCGATTAAGTGAAACTTACGGCTGAAGACAACGTCCAAAACCCTTTCGTCATTGCGAGCGAAGCAATGACGAAAGGGTTTCATCTATGATTATTTAGATAACGCCACCGGGCTAAATAAACACTATTCAACTCGTGATAGACATGAATAACTAATAATTCTTAATAAAAAAATGCACTGGTTAATAAAAAATTTTATTCGGCAAAGAAATTATCCGAATTTCGAACTTAAAGCCGTCTTTTTTGATATGGATGGTATTTTGTTTGATTCAATGCCGTTTCACGCTGAGGCTTGGGTAAAGGCAATGAATGATTTTGACCTGCCCTTTTCACTGCACGATGCCTATATGAACGAGGGCAGAACAGGCGGTAGCACCATTGATGAAATGTTTTTGAAAAAATATAACCTTACATCAGACCAACAAACAAAGCAAAAAATTTACGCCAAAAAATCGGACTATTTTAACCAATATTCTACCGGACTAAAGCCGATAGATGATGTTTTTGAACTGCTTAAAATACTTAAAAACAAAGGACTGCAAATATTTGTAGTAACAGGTTCAGCACAAGTTTCGCTGCTTGACACTTTGGACAGGCATTTCCCTGATATTTTTGAGAGGGAAAAAATGATTACCGCTTTTGATGTGAAGATAGGCAAGCCTGCCCCAGAGCCATATCTGATGGCTTTGAGCAAAGCAGGTGTGGAAGCGTGGCAAGCCGCAGTAGTGGAAAATGCACCGCTTGGAATACGTTCAGCCGTAACGGCAGGACTTTTTACCATAGGCATAAACACGGGTATTCTCAAAACGGAAGAACTTGAAAATGAGGGGGCTAACATAATTTTGCCAAACATGAAATCGCTAATCGAACGCCTTGACGGATTGTTTTTTTAGTGGGGAAATTTTCAATTTATTTACTTGTAAAAAACGGACGAGTAACAAAAAATAATAACATGCAAAAGGGCATTATTAGTATCATATACATATAATATTAACATACCCTTATTTTTTGTGCCTTACCCCAAAAATACTCATTCAAACTTTTTTCAAAAATATCTGTAAATAAATTTGCACAATTAAAAAAAAGGTGTTGCCTTTGCACTCGCTTTTATAAACAAAAGAAGATATAAATAGATAATCCAAAAATATGACAAGTTGCCTGCAAATGTTAATGATTGTAGTGTTACGGATAGAAAAAGCCGGCAACTTGTTGATTACGAGTGAGTTACTCTCCTCCCCCAAGTCATTGATTATCAAGTAGTTACGCGCTTTTCACCATTTATATATATGATATACAGTCTGTTAATAAAACGGACTGCTCTTGTTGTGACTGTTCAATCAGCGATGAACAGACTGAATATCAGATAATTGACCGTTTGAGTTTTCGTATTTTTCTGGGTTTGACCAGCGGCGACAAAATACCTGATGCCCGCACAATTTGGCTGTTTAAAAACA